>JACIXD010000006.1 GCA_014360645.1 Actinomycetota bacterium
TCCGGCGTATACATAGACGAGGAGATGGTGCGCCTGCAGGAGGCGCAGCGGGCCTTCCAGGCGGCGGCGCGGGCCATCACGGTGATGGACGACGCCCTCAACACCATCATCAACGGCATGGGCATCGTGGGCAGGTAGGAGGGATGAGGGATGAGGATAACCAACCGCATGATCAGCGAGAACACCCTGAAGGACCTGCAGCGCGTGCTGGGGGAGGTCCTCGCGGTCCAGGAGCAGCTCTCCACGGGGAAGAGGGTGAACCGTCCCTCCGACGATCCCTTTGCCACCCACCGCGCCATCAGCTCGCGGGGAGCGGTGTTGGTGCTGGAGCAATACGCGCGTAACGTGAGCGAGATAAAGGGCTGGGTGACCACCACCGACTACGCCCTGAGCAACATCACCGAGGCCCTCCGGGAGGTGCGCACCCTGGCCATCCAAGCGGCCAACGGCTACCTCACCGGCACCGACCGCGAGAACATCGCCCTGCGCATCGACGAGTTCAGGGACACCATCATGCAGCTCAGCCGCCAGCAGTTCGCGGGACGCTACGTGTTCTCGGGCACGCGTACCGGCGAGGAGCCCTTCACCTGGACGGGCACCGACGTCCTCTACAACGGCAACGCGGAGCACATACGGGTGAACATCGGGCCGGGGGCGGACCTGGCGGTGAACGTCACCGGCGAGGAGGCCTTCATGAACATCGGGGTCTCGGGGACCAACGTGTTCAAGCTCCTGTACGACCTGGCCCAGGCGGTGAGGGCTGGGGACCACCAGGCGGTGGGAGGAGAGCTGCTGGGAGCCATCGACGACGCCATGGACAAGGTGGTGGAGAAGCAGGGGGTGACGGGCTCGGCCGCGAACCGCCTTGAGCGCATGGAGTCCCTCATATCCCAGCTCACGGAAAGGGAGATGAGCCTGCTCTCCGAGGCCGAGGACGTGGACCTCGCGGAGGCGGTGATGAACATGAACCTCAAGCAGAGCGCCTACCAGGCATCCCTGGCCGCCTGCGCGCGGGTCATCCTGCCCTCCCTCCTCGACTACCTGGGTTGAAGCGGGAGGGCGGGACCGCAATTCAACCACCTGGTGGAGGGAACATCACCCTTTTAATATGATAGTATAGGCCGGACAGCGTGACGGGGGAGAGATGTTGAGGTACGAGAGCGCCAAGCTGGGGAGCATAGAATACGGCGAGGAGCAGGTGATAAGCTTCGTGGAGGGCATCCTGGGGTTCCCCGCCTACCGCGAGTTCGTGCTCCTGGAACACCGGCAGGGGCCGTTCATGTGGCTGCAGTCGCTGGAGGAGCCCTCCCTGGCCTTCCTGGTCGCGGACCCCTGGAATTTCTTTCCTGACTACGCGCCGGAGATACCCGACGAGGACGTGGAGGCGCTGGAGCTGGAGGAGCCCTATAATTTCTCCGTCTTCTGCTTCGTCACCGTCCCGGAGCGGGTGGAGATGACCAGCGTCAACCTCAAGGGGCCCACGGTGGTGAACCTCAATACCAGGAGGGCCAAGCAAGTGGTGCTCCTGAACCCGGAATACACCACTCGGCACTACCTCTTCCCCCGCGAGGCGGGGGAGGCGGGCACGGCGGAATGAAGGACTTCGCAAAGGAGCAGGGATGCTCGTTCTCACCCGGAAGATAAACGAGAGCGTGATGATCGGAGACGAGGTGGAGGTCTGCCTGCTGGAGATCAAGGGAGACAAGGTCCGCCTCGGCATAAAGGCGCCGCGCTCGGTGACCGTGCACCGGAAGGAAGTCTACGAGGAGATCAGGCGGGCCAACGAGGAGGCGGCGCGCTCCAGTTTCGAGGGGGCGCGGGAGGCCGAGAGGATAATGGAGGAACTAGGGGGCGCGCATGGGCGGCAGGGGTGAGAGCAAGCGCATCCTCTACATCGAGGACGAGCCGGAGATGGCGCGTATGGTGACGCGCATGCTCGAGGCCGAAGGGCACACCGTGATAGAGGCCGAGAGGGGGACGCAGGGGCTGGAATCCCTGTACGAGTCCTTCCCCCACCTGGTGCTGCTCGACCTGCGCATGACGGTGATGAGCGGCTACGAGTTCCTGGAGGCCATGAAGTCCCACAGCGGCCTGCGCGAGATACCGGTGGTCTGCGTCACCGGCCTGGGAGGGCTGGACCGGATCCTGGAGGCCTTCATGAGGGGAGCGGACGGATACCTCGTGAAGCCCATCGACCTCGATCTCCTCACCGCCCTCATCGCCTTCCTCACCTCCAGGGAGAGCCTGGAGGCCAAAACGGGACTCCTCCTCGACCTTCCCGGCATGCGGGAGGCCGCGAGGCTGGTGGGTTACGGCGTGGACAGCCTGGAGAAGGCGGGGGTGCTCTTGGCCGTGGATGAGGCCGGAAGCGAGGGATGCACGCTGCGCCAGTTGGGGTCGAGGTTGGGATCGCTGCACGAGGACCTGGAGAAGGAGGTGCGCGAACTGACGGCCGCGGGAGCCCTACGGTGGGAGGAGGCGGAGGGCACGCTGCGCCTAAACCTTGAGGGGGGCTGGGGCGAAAAGCATGATGAGATAAGGCGCCTGCTCAAGGACAAACAGCTCCTGGAGGCCTTCGTGAACGGCCTGTACACCGGCGTCCTCGCTTACGCGCTGGAGACGGGCTATTACGAGTGAGGGGGCGTCCCTTCGCGTACGGCTCCTCCGGCAAGAGGCCCGGCTCTTTCATCCCTTTGCCTTCGACCCACGGACCCGGGCCCGCCGTTCACGGATGTGCCCGCATGAAGATGACCCCCTCCCGTCCCCTCGGCTCTATCCCGCCCTTGCCCCTTTGCCTTCGACCCACGGACCCGGGCCCGCCGTTCACGGATGTGCCCGCATGAAGATGACCCCCTCCCGTCCCCTCGGCTCTATCCCGCCCCGCCGGCGCTCCTGCCCGTCGATGGTTCTCTCCGGCGAGGATTTACGCGCTTTTTCCCCTCCCGTATCCCCCAAATGCGTGATATGCGGATGCCGTGGCGTAGATAAAGTCTAGCCTGCGGGTAGCCCGATATGCCCGCTCCACGGCGGCCGGGAAGGCCGGTTAAGGGAGGACTGACCTTGGCGACGTTCAGCGTGCTCATGCCCGCCTACAACCACGAGCGCTTCGTGGCCGAGGCCATGGAGAGCGTGCTCGGGCAGACGTTCTCGGACCTCGAGCTCATCGTCATCGACGACGCCTCACGCGATTCCACGCCCGATATCATCAGGCGGTATGCCGCGAACGACCACAGGGTGAAGGCGCATTTCCACGCCCGCAACCGGGGCATCTCCGCGACCTTGAACGAAGCCCTCGACCTGGCGACGGGGAGGTTCGTGGCGGTGATAAACTCGGACGACCTCTGGATGCCGGATAAGCTGCGGCGGCAGTGGGAGGTGCTGCGGGACAACGAGGACCTCGTGGTGTGGACGGAGGGCGTTTTGGTGGACGCGGAGGGGAGGTACACGGGGAAGACCTTCACCGCCTCTTGCCGCGCGGAGGAGAGGAAGAAGGCCGGCGACCTTTTCGACGAGCTGGTGATGGGCAATCACGTGTTGCACAGCAGCATCGCGGCGAAGCGCGAGACCATGGCGGCCATACGGTACGACGAGGACCTCAGGTACAACAACGACCACAAGCTGTTGCTGGACCTGGCGGATTCGCATCTGTACTCTTTCCTTTCCGATGCACTGGTGGGATACCGCATCCACGGCGACAAACCCTCCATCCATAACCCCGTAGAATGGGACGAGGACTATATGCGCCTCTATTCCTACGCCCTGGACCGCTACGGTGGACGGCTGCGGAAGGAGAAGAAGGCCCTGCTCTATCTCTATCTCTGCCGTATCTACGACCGGCAGGGGATGCGCTCCAACGCCGTGCGCCTGCTCTCCCGGGCCCTGAAACTGGACCAAGACCCCGCTCTCCTGTACAAGGCGCTCAATCTCTGCGACGGGATGCGCAGGAACGAGCACTTCTGGGCCTTAGCGCCCCGGGTTGAGGGGGACAGGAGGCGGGCGGCCGGTACCGCGGGCGCCGCCGGGGGGGCGGTGCCGGGACAGAGCGCCTCTGTCCATGCCCCCGAGGAGACCTTCGCGAGCGGCCTCGAACACGCCCTGCGAGGCGATCACGGCGGGGCGCTGGAGCTCTTCGAGGGGGCGCTGCGGGCCGACCCCGATGCCTCCGGGGCATGGGTCAACATCGCCATCATCCGCAGCATGTCGGGAGACATGAAAGGCGCCATGTCCTGCCTGCGGGCGTCGCTGGAGGCGGGCGGTTCGGAGGCCCATGCTTGGTACAACATGGGCGTGGTCCATGACCGAGAGGGCAGGCCGGAGGAGGCGAAGGGTTGCTTCGAGCGCGCCGCGAGCCTCCTGAGGGGAAGCGGCAACATCGACATGCTCGCCGCCGCGGAGATGGGGCGCGGTGTTTGCCTGGCGGGAATGGGGAGTTATACCGAGGCCGTGTCCTGCATGGAGCGGGCGTCGCGCCTTATCCCCACGGACCCCAGACCGGTTTTCAACCGCGCCTTCTGCCTGGAGATGGCCGAGAGGTACGAGGAGGCCGTGCGGGGCTACGAGGAGGCGGCGCGGCTGGTGCGGGAGCCGCGTTGGGAGGAGATGAGGAAGGGCCTCTGCCTGGAGAGGATGGGACGCATGCGGGAGGCGGCGAGGTGTTTCGACAGGGTGTTGCAGCGCGACCCTGGGGACGACGAGGCGTGGCTGGAGAAGGGACGCAATCTCCAGTCTCGAGGCGAGTTCGGGAAGGCGCTGCAATGTTACGGTAGGGCCGTGAAGGCCAACCCGAAGAACGCCGAGGCCTGGCGGCGCAGGGGATGGCTGCTGGCACTGAGCGGCCGGGCCGGCGAGGCGGCGGACTGTTATCGCGAGGCGCTCAGGTTCGTGCCCCGCGACCCCGAGGTACTGGAGGCCGCGGGAGCGGCATGCCTGGCGGCGCACGGTTATGATGAGGCGGAGGGTTGTTTTTACGCGGCCCTCGAGGAGGAGCAAGACAGCCTGACCTCTTGGCTGGGGCTGGCGGCGTGCCGTGAAGCGAGGGGAGACCTGGAGGGCGCCCTGGAATGCGTGGAAGAGGCCATCGTGCGCGAACCGACGGCCGCGGAGGCCTGGAACGAGAGGGGCAACATATTGTCGCGCCTTGGAGCACTGAAGGAGGCGCGTTTCTGCTACCTGCGAGCCTTGGAGCTGGAGGAGAGACTGCCCGAGGTCTGGTTCAACCTGGCGGCGGTGGAGGAGGAGCTGGGAGACCGCGAGGCCTGCGCCAGGGCCCTGCGACGCTTCATAGACTGCGCGCCGGCGGAATGGGAGGAAAGGGTGGAGGCGGCCAGAAGGAGGCTCGCGGAGTGGGAGGTCGAGGAAGCTCTGGCCCGGAGGCGCGGCGTTTGACCGACCGCCTCGGAGAGCGCATGGGATGGAGCGGGTGTGTCGGCGGTATCGCCTTTTCGGCCGGCAGACATTCCCTGTGCGCCGGCGGCCCTCGACATATGGCGCGAAACGTCCCCGGAAGGCGGTGAAGCAGATGGCGGGAGCGGGGGAAAGCAGAGGCACAATCCCGGGCACGGCCCCGGAAAAAGAGGCTGGCCGCGGGGGTCCGGGACTCTGTGACTTGGCCGAAGCCCTCCTCGAGGAAGGCAGGAGCTCGGAGGCGGAGGCTATCTTCGTGGAGGCCGCCGGCATGCCTGAGAGCGCATCGCGGGCCTGGAACGGGCTGGGCGCCTGCCGATACCGGGAGGGGCTCACCGAGGAAGCGCGGGCATGCTTCGAGATGGCGTTGCGGGCGGATCCCCTAAACCCGGACGCCCTAGCGAACCTGGCCACCATCTCGAGGGAACGCGGACGGCTTGAGGAGGCCAAGTCCCTTTTGCGGAAAGGGCTGGCCGTCTCGCCGGGGGACCCCGACCTCCTATGTGAATACGCCTCGATATGCGCCGAGGAGGGGGAACAGGAAGAGGCGGAACGAGCATTGCGCGCCGCCCTGGAGAGCGACCCCTCCCATCCCCGGGCGCTGCTCATGCTGAGCGCCACCCTTCTCTCCTGAACTGCCGGTCAGGGAGTCGAGGGCGCGGTTCTTCACGGTCGAGGATCCGCGATGCCAGCCCGCCGCGGTGCGCGCGGCGGCAACACGATCGCTCGACGCCCACCAGGCCCACGGTTCGGAAAGACAAGAAACACGCCTGCATTGACTGCCATGTATGGTTTTAAACGATCAAGACATCTGCTCAGGAACACGCTAAAGGCATCGTTTTAGGCTCATGACGCAACCTCCGACGTTGTTGCCGGCGCCATCCCATCCTGCGGCGGCCGCCCCTCCCGCGCTCCCCTTCCTCGCCGCCCCTCCAAAGTATATCCACCGGCGTGCGCCGTCCGCCGGGACCACGTAGCGGGGTTTTACGGCGAGGGGGAACCACGCGTGCTCGTGACCTCTACCCACCGCGGTCAAAGAGACTTCGTGCCCTCTCTGCGAGAGGAGGTTGCAGAGACGGAAGGCGTTGAGGCTCTTCCTGTCTCTGCCCACACGGAAAAGACACAGGTCCACGCGTCTCGCTCCGGATGATCGCGAGCTCCGCATGCATGTCCTCCTTATCCAGCTCCGCCTGTGGAGGGAACGCGGCGTTCGCGCACCGGGGGACGCGCCGGGTTCCCCACCGCCGTGATTCCCGAAGGCACGTCGCGGGTCACCACGGCGCCCGCTCCCACTACCTCGCCCTCGCCGACCTCCACGCTGGCGAGCACGGCGGCGTTTGCGCCGACCGAAGCGCCCCTCCTCACCGCGGGGCCCCGCAGGGGGACGTCGGTACGACTGGCCACGTACTTGTCGTTCATGAAGCAGACCTCGTGCCCGAGTATGAGAACGGCGTGGTGATCACCTCGTCACCCTCCGAGATGCCGAAGGCGCGCAGGGCGGCGTGGAGGGCGACGGTGCCGTTGGAAACGGCGACGGCATGGGCGGCGCCGCAGTAAGCGGCGAAGGCGGCCTCGAATGCCCTGACCACCGGTCCCTGCGCCAGCCTGCCGGAATCGAGCACCTCGAACACGGCGCGTTCTTCCTCCTCGCCGATGAGCGGCCTGACCATGGGGACGCGGCGTCTCATCGGCTCACACCCGTGCAGGCGCTCTCGGGGTATCGCCCTGCGCGATCCCGTACCGGCGGCTGTCATGCCGCCACCTCCTCCAGCAGGCGCAGCAGCTCCGCTCGTACCAGGGGAGGGGAGGCCGTATCCCGGAAGCGCTCCCGCAGTCGGGACCCGCAGGCTTGCCGCGCCGCGGCGTCCTCGATGAAGAAGGAGGCGATCCTCTCCACGTCTTCCTCGCTCGAGGCGGTATACGGATAGTCCGGACCCAGCGCGTCGGTGGATGAGTAAAGTGGCTGCTCCGGATGGCTGAAGGCCACCACGGGAAGGCCCATGGCCATGGCCTCCACGCGTACCGTGCCGCCCACCACAGGAAAGGTCTCGACGAGAAAATCGGAGCTGGAGTAGAAGGGACGCAAGTCCGCGTAGGGTCCCGTGATCATGAAACGCCGTGCCGCATCCCTCTCCATGGGCATGAGGCCCGCAAGGGTCTCCGGCTCCGGGGGGACGGTCAGGAATAGATGGTAATGGTGGGGGTGCTTTTCCAGGATGTGCGACACGGCGCGGAAAAAACAGAAGCCGGGGTCGGTCATAGCCTTCCATATACTACTAAGAAATAAGGAGAGGGTGGCGCGGCGCGGGATCCCCAGAGAGGCCCGGATATCGGGTACCCTCGCCAGGTCCGTGGTGAGGGGGATAACCCGCGTGCTTGCCACGCCTCTCTCGCGAAGGCTGAGCTCCGCTCCTATGGTGCGGAAATCAACGTAGTGGTCGCAACTGGACGCGCCCAGCCAGAATTCGCTGTCTGCGTGGTTGAAGAACACGCAGGGAGGATCCCCCGCGCACCCGTACGCCGCCGCTGCGCCCAGGGCGTCATGGGGGTGGATAAAAATGATCGCCGAGTTCGCGCATCTCCGCGGCCGCTTGCCGTCAGCGCGGGCGTTCCGGGGCCCCCGTTTTCGCGGCCTTCTCCTCCTCCCGCCCGCTCGATCCGCGACCGCCGCCACGCCGGCGGCCGTCCGCTTCTCCTCCCTCTTCCGCCATGCTCGCGCGGCAGGCGGGGCACGGCTTGTCGAGCGAGCCGGGGCGGAAGGCGGCGATGAAGAACTCCCCGCAGAAGGGGCACCTCAACTCCACCAGCTTCTCTCCCTTGACCAGCTCGCCTATACCCCGGGTGAAATCGGGCCCGCCTGCCGCGAGCAGCTCCTGTAGGCGCCCGTAAGGGATGAAGTAGTAAAGCATCCTCTACAAGCTCCTCCCGTTTCAGTTGTTGCCGGCGGTCATCGAGACACGCAGCCGCTTTTCCGCCACCAAGGCCGTAAAGACCCCCTCCCAGAAGGCGGCGACTCTATCCACGCTCCTGGCGGCGGCCGCCTCCCGCGCTCTGCGTCCCATCTCACCGCGGGCACTCTCGTTCTCCACCAGGTAGGTGAGCTTGGCAAGCCAGTCGCGCGCGCCCTCGCAGAGGAAACCGTTGACCCCGTCCTTCACCAGTCGAAGGTAGGAAGGCCGCGGGCTGGCCAGCACCGGTATGCCCAGGCAGGAATATTCCAGCCCCTTGAGGTCGCTCTTGCAGCGGTTGAACTCGTTGTCCGCCAGGGGCACCAGTCCGATGTCGAAGTTGGCCAGCATGGCGGGATATTCCCGAAAGCCCACGGGCGGCAGGAATATCTTCTGTTCCTCGGGGATGCCCTCCAGCAGCGCATAGACGTCCGCGGCTCCACCCACGGCGACCTTAACCCTCGGGTATCTCCGGCATAAGCGCTTCAGGCTTCCCACCACCAGGCGGAAATCCTCGGCGTGGGTGGGGGAGCCCGCCCAACCCACCACCAGCGCCCCGTCCCTCTTCTCCCGCCGCACCTGCCACGCGGGATCTCCGGTGTCCACGCAGTTGGGGAGGGGGAAGGTCAGGGGGTTGAAGCGGGAATATCTCTCCGCCAGCTCGGGCGTGGCGACCGTCACCGCGTCCGCCTCGCGCATGCATTCCTCCATGGCCGCTAGTCTCTCGCTTGCGCGGCCGCGGAAACTGGATGAGGAGGGATTGTAGAAGGGGATGGCGTGATAGTAGTCGTCTATCTCGTAGACGCGCGCCTTCCCCGCCTCCCCCAGGGCGCGCATGCAGCGCAGGGTGGACTCGTCCTGCGAGAGCTGGAAGACGTAGAGGTCGTGTTCCAGGTCCAGGGGAAGGGAGGTGTCGCTCCAGGTCTCCAGGCGGTCCGTGAAGCGCACCCGGTGTCCCAGCCTCTCAAGGGCACGACCGGGGTAGATACAGCGATAATGCCCGGACCCCTGCAGGTTGGCATATAGATAGAGGACCTTCATCCCCGCCACCTCTACCGCTCTTCCTCGTTCCGGCTACCCGCCTTGCGAGCCGTTTATAACCCGGTTCCGCGGGGGGTCAATCAACCGGTCGGTGGTCTGGGCGGCGGCAAGGGGTTGATTGCCGATGCCCCGCGCTTCCCCTTCATCTCCATGCGGAGCCCGGCGGGGAGGCTCGATATGGCGCCGCGAGACATGCTCGCGGCTGCTCGCTCCGCCACGTCAAACCCGACATCAGATACCGGGAACGCGACGGGGCGGGCAAAGCCACCCTGTCCCGCATCCGAGTCATGCCTGCTCCGGTAAGGACTTGAGGTGCGGAGGCAGGACGGGCGGTCGTCGCGATGTGGAGAGGGCGGCTGTCGCGGCCGCCCGAGAATGCTTGCGCTTTATGCGAGACGCCCATATCCATCTTCGGTCACCCCTCTCTCCTACGAAAGGTGGATGTGGCTCGGAGGCGCTTTTCCGATGCTCAATACGGACGACCAGCTTTTCCGGTAGGCAGGAGGCTGCCCAGGGTTCAAGGAAGGACGGTGATGCCAGGGAGACAGATACGTATGAGCACGCGCGAGGGGAACGGCCCGGCCGGGGGCCGAAAAAAGACCGGCGCAAGGCATGAGGCCGCGAGGCCGGGAGGCCGGCCGGAAGAACATCAAGGAGGATGATGAGCAATGGGTCTCAGGATCAACCAGAACATCGCCGCGTACAACGCGCACCGTAACCTGACGCAGACGGACAACGCCCTCTCCAAGTCCCTGGAGAGACTGTCCTCGGGTCTGCGCATCAACCGCGCCGCCGACGACGCCGCGGGGCTGAGCATCAGCGAGAAGCTGCGCAGCCAGGTGAAGGGCCTGCAGCAGGCGTCCCGCAACGCCCAGGACGGCATCTCCCTCATCCAGACCGCGGAGGGAGCGCTGGCGGAAACCCACTCCATCCTGCAGAGGATGAGGGAGCTGGCGGTGCAGGCGGCCAACGGCTCCCTCACCAGTTTGGACCGCCAGGCCATCCAGGAGGAGGTGGACAAACTCATCGAAGAGGTGTCGCGCATCGCCAATTCCACTTCCTACAACAACCAGGTCCTCCTGTCGGGAACTCTCGGGTCCTCCATCACCGTCAACGGAGCCTCGCTGGTGCCCGCCTCGGGTATCGCTAAAATCGAGTCGGTGGGGGCCACCCCGGGTTCATACACCCTCTCCTACGCCAGCGGCAGCAACACCCTGACCCTCACCCGCGGCGCGATAACCGAGAACGCGGTCATCACCCCGCCCACGGGATTCGACACCGCGGTGGTGACCTTCGCCTCCCTGGGCATCAAGGTCACCGTGAACTCAGCCATCGACAACCAGGACATCGCCAGCGGCTCGGGCGGCTTCACCGTGAACTCCAGCTCCATGTCCCTGCACATCGGGGCCAACAAGGACCAGACCATAAGCGTGAGCATCGGGGACATGACTGCGTCGGGGCTGGGCATCAACAGCGTGAACGTGAGTACCGCCTCCGGCGCGGAGGAGGCCATCGAGGTTCTGGACACGGCCATCACCACCGTGTCCACGCAGAGGTCCTCGCTCGGCGCGATCCAGAACCGCCTGGAGCACACCATCGCCAACCTGGGGGTGGCCCAGGAGAACCTCGCCGCATCCGAGTCGCGCATCCGCGACGTGGACATGGCGGCGGAGATGGTCTCCTTCACCCGCAACCAGATCATGATCCAGGCGGGCACGGCCATGCTCGCCCAGGCCAACGCGGTGCCCCAGACGGTGCTGCAGCTGCTGCGCTAGACGGGTAAACGCCCTGTCGGCGGCGATGGCGGACTCAGGGAAAAACCTGACGGCCCGGTGGAACCAGGAAGGACGTGAACATCGCCAAGGAGGGAAAAAGATGCAACTCGACGAGAGGCAGATCGGATTGCTTGAGAACGCGGTATTCCTATGGCTGACCATACTGCCCCCTGTCTCCACCGAGGTCCAGAGGGAACTCGGAGAGCTGCTCAAGAGCCTGGGCAGGATGCACGTGTCGGCCTCCTGCTCCCTGGATTGACGGAAGGAGCGCCCGCGCGCCGGGGAGGGGCGCGGGCGCTCATCATTCCCTCTCTGCCAGGCGCTCCGTCAATCGACCATCTGACGGGGTGATGGTGACCATGCGGTTGATGGAGAGCGGCGGACGCGGCGCCAGAATCGCCTTAAGGCAGGAGGCTGCCCAGGGTTCAAGGAAGGACGGTGATGCCAGGGAGACAGATACGTATGAGCACGCGCGAGGGGAACGGCCCGGCCGGGGGCCGAAAAAAGACCGGCGCAAGGCATGAGGCCGCGAGGCCGGGAGGCCGGCCGGAAGAACATCAAGGAGGATGATGAGCAATGGGTCTCAGGATCAACCAGAACATCGCCGCGTACAACGCGCACCGTAACCTGACGCAGACGGACAACGCCCTCTCCAAGTCCCTGGAGAGACTGTCCTCGGGTCTGCGCATCAACCGCGCCGCCGACGACGCCGCGGGGCTGAGCATCAGCGAGAAGCTGCGCAGCCAGGTGAAGGGCCTGCAGCAGGCGTCCCGCAACGCCCAGGACGGCATCTCCCTCATCCAGACCGCGGAGGGAGCGCTGGCGGAAACCCACTCCATCCTGCAGAGGATGAGGGAGCTGGCGGTGCAGGCGGCCAACGGCTCCCTCACCAGTTTGGACCGCCAGGCCATCCAGGAGGAGGTGGACAAACTCATCGAAGAGGTGTCGCGCATCGCCAATTCCACTTCCTACAACAACCAGGTCCTCCTGTCGGGAACTCTCGGGTCCTCCATCACCGTCAACGGAGCCTCGCTGGTGCCCGCCTCGGGTATCGCTAAAATCGAGTCGGTGGGGGCCACCCCGGGTTCATACACCCTCTCCTACGCCAGCGGCAGCAACACCCTGACCCTCACCCGCGGCGCGATAACCGAGAACGCGGTCATCACCCCGCCCACGGGATTCGACACCGCGGTGGTGACCTTCGCCTCCCTGGGCATCAAGGTCACCGTGAACTCAGCCATCGACAACCAGGACATCGCCAGCGGCTCGGGCGGCTTCACCGTGAACTCCAGCTCCATGTCCCTGCACATCGGGGCCAACAAGGACCAGACCATAAGCGTGAGCATCGGGGACATGACTGCGTCGGGGCTGGGCATCAACAGCGTGAACGTGAGTACCGCCTCCGGCGCGGAGGAGGCCATCGAGGTTCTGGACACGGCCATCACCACCGTGTCCACGCAGAGGTCCTCGCTCGGCGCGATCCAGAACCGCCTGGAGCACACCATCGCCAACCTGGGGGTGGCCCAGGAGAACCTCGCCGCATCCGAGTCGCGCATCCGCGACGTGGACATGGCGGCGGAGATGGTCTCCTTCACCCGCAACCAGATCATGATCCAGGCGGGCACGGCCATGCTCGCCCAGGCCAACGCGGTGCCCCAGACGGTGCTGCAGCTGCTGTCATAGAGAGGATGAGGCGATCCGGAGGGAGGGCGAGCGCCCTCCCTCCGAAGAAAAGCACGGGTCCCGGGCATGAGGTGCGGGACCGTTGGTGGTGATGGACATGGATGTCAGCAGGCTGGGGGCGACCTACGGCTCGCAGTTCGCCGAGCCGCACCAGGTCACCAGGAAGGAGAGAGAGGCAAAAGAGGCCCAGGCCGCAGCGCCCCCTCCGGGTCCGCGCGGGCCCCGGGAGGAGGGGGACGAGGAGCCGAGGCCCATGCTGAGCCTCCTCAGCCGGGTGATGGAGAGAAGGGGCCATAAGGTGAAGCTCTCGGTGCACGAGGCCACCAACCGGGTGATGATCAGGATCACGGACTCGGAGACGGGAGAGGTGATCAACGAGATACCGCGGGAGAGCTACCTGGACATGGTGGCGAGCTTTCTCTCCAACCTGGACCGGGTGCACGGCATGAACCTGGACGAGATATGCTGAGCCGCGTCCATGGGGAGCGATCGAGAGAAAAACGACATATGCGAGGACTGTAGAAGAGGCAAGGAGAGGGGAGACATGTGTGCCTACCTGAGCTCGCTGCGAGGGGTATCCGGCCTCGCCAGCGGGGTGGACTGGCGGCAGATCATCGATTCCCTCATGGCCGTGGAGCGCAGGCCCATCGTCGCTCTGCAGCAGAGGGAGGCTTCCGTCAACGCGCGCCTCGTGGCGGTGCGCGAGGTGAACTCGCTGGCCGCCTCCTTGAAGAGCAAGGCCTTCGCCCTCTCCCTGCGGGCCAACCTGATGGCGCGGTCAGTGGAGGTGAGCGGGAACGCGGTGAGCGCTACGGCCGCGCCCGACGCCGCCGCCGGCACCCACAAGGTGACCGTGTTCCGGCTGGCCACGTCCACCAGGGCGGCCTCCACTTCCGGCATAGGGTCGGCGGTGGACGCCTCCGCCGCGCTGGCGGAATCCGGGATGTCCGTCGTCCCCACCACGGGCTATTTCACCATCAACGGCACCAGGGTCTTCATAGACTCCTCGACCACCCTGGACAGCGGGGAGAACTCCGTGACCGCTCTCATCAACGGCGCGGGCCTGGGGATAGTCGCCTCCATGGCGCGGGACGGAAGCGGACGCTTCAACCTGCTCAAGCTCTACCGGGCCGAGGGCTCCATAGCGCTGGGCAGCGGCAGCGACACCAGCAACTTCCTCCAGGCGGCGCGCCTCTACGGCTCCGATCCCCTCTCCACCTGGACCAGCGGAGTAGCGGAGGGCGGCATGGAGGGGACGGTGGCGGGAGACGTGTCCTCGGACGCCAGGGTGACCTTCACCTACGGCGGCAAAACATATACCACGCAGGCCGGGGCGCTCTCCGCCACCGGCGGAACGACCGCCCTGTCCGACCTCGCCGCGTCGCTGCAGGCCGCCCTCAACGCCGAGCTGCAGGGGGTGGGGTCGGTGACGGTGAGCGTCGAAGACCCCACCGGAGCCGGCAACGGCAGGCTGGTGATCACCGACGACCTCGCGGGCGGCAGCATCGGTGTTGTCTCGCTGGACGGGAGCGCGACCGAGGGGCTGCAGCCCCTGCTTGCCTCCGGGGGAGCCACGTCGGGAGAGACGGTGGTGAGCGCCTATGGCCTGGGGGCGGCCTCGCCGGGCGAATATCTCTATGACGCCCGGCTGGCGGCGGTCCTCAAAGACTCCTGGCTCTCCGGCTACGTGGAGAGCTCCGGCACGGCCGGGAAGATCGCTTTCGACCTTGAGGGCACCGAGACCGTATCCTTCACGTACCACGGCGTCGCGTATGAGACCGGCGCCCTAGCCGCGGCCACCGCGGGCGTCACCGACCTCGCGGCGGTGGCGGCCGACCTGGAGGCCAAGCTGAGCGCCGCCCTGGGGACGGCGGGGGCGGTCTCGGTAAAGGTTTACGACCCCGACGGGACCGGCAACGCTCGTCTGGTGGTGACCGACGAGAGCCCCCCGGGCGGGAGCGAGGTCTCCTTCTCCTTCGCATCCGCGCCCGCGGGCCTCGCCCTGTTGAGCGGCGAGGGGGCGGAGGCCAGGGGCTTGGTGCTGGTCAACGGCAGGGCGGTGACCTACGACAAGTACCGCGATTCCCTAAACGCCTTCCTCGGCCGCCTCAACGCCGCGGGGGCGGGGGTGAGGGCGTCCTACGACGCGGTGGCGGACGGCGTCTCCCTCACGGCCCTCCAGACCGGACCGGCATCCATCGTCCTCGAGGACGTGGGAGGCAACCTCCTGGAGGCCCTGAACCTTCTGGGCAAGGCGGCGCAGTCCCCGGGAGCCAACGCCCGTTTCTCCGTCAACACCGTGAACGGTGGGCAGGTGATGACCTCCGCCTCCAACACCTTGAGCGGGCTCATCCCCGGCGTCACCATGCAGCTGCTGCAGGTGAGCGATACCGATGCCGGCGGCGCCTACGTCCCCACCTCCCTGACCGTGGCCCAAGACACGAAAAAGACCCTCGACGCGGTAAAGGAGTTCGTCTCCGCCTACAACGATCTGGTATCCAAGCTGTCCGCTTACACCAAGTACGATGTCAAGACCAATACGGCGGGAGTGCTCAACGGCGTATCCCAGGCCCGGGACCTGCTGCGGCGCCTCAAGGGCATGGTGGGATACGCGGCCCAGGGGATGGACGGCTACCCCATGACCCTGCGAGAGATCGGCATCGGAGTGGGGGGCGCGAGCACGGCGGACCTGGCGGCCGGTGAACTGAGGCTGGACGAGAGCGTTTTCACCGCCGCCCTGCGGGATGACCCGGAGCGTGTTTACCGGATCATCGCCGGATACACGGGAGACGTCTCCCTGCAGGCGGGAGGGAACGGGAGCATCGCCTCTGCTTCGGGGCGTCCCACCGGGCAGGCGGGCGCGGGGACCTACCGCGTGGCGAGCGACGGGGAAGGCAACCTGGAGGTCTATTTCACCCCCACCGCCGGAGCGGAGCAGTACATGGGCTCCGGGACCATACGGGCCGGAGGGAGCAACTCCACCCTCATTCCAGGGGTCACCCTCTATGCCAAGTCCACCCTCGCCGCGGGCACGGATTATCTCGTCAAGCAGGAGAGCCAGACCGGCGTGCTCAAGGCCCTGGAGATCTACCTCGGTGAGGTGACCGCCTCCGGAGGCATCCTGTCCAGCGCGGAGAAGCGCATGGAGGGCCAGGTCGAGGACCTTAAGGAGCAGGTGGAAAAGTTGCAGGAGCGCCTGGGATCCTACGAGGCAAGGCTCGTGCGCCAGTACACGGCCATGGAGACGCTGCTCTCGCAGATGATGTCCCAGAGCCAGTGGCTGAGCAACCAGGTGAGCATCCTCAACCGCAACTGGTCGGGAGCGAGGTAAGGAGCCGGGCATGGTGAGATATAAGGTCGACCAGGCATACAGGCGCAACAGCGTGGCCACCGCCACCCCCCTGGGGCTCATCGTCATGCTCTACGACGGGCTGGCCGTGAACCTGGCCCGGGCGGAGAGGTCGCTGGCGGTGGCCTCGGGAGCGGAGAGCGCGCGCTTCCTCAAGAAGGCCCAGGACATCATCTGCGAGCTCATGGGCTCCCTGGATTTCGAGAAGGGCGGGGAGATCGCGCGCAACCTCTTCCGCGTGTACGAATACATGAACTACCGCCTCATCCAGGCCAACCTCAGGCGCGACCCCGCCGTGGTGGCGGAGGTGAGGGGGCTGGTCCTGCAGCTCAAGGAGGCCTGGGAGGAGGCGGAACGCAAGTTGGGAAGGACGCGCGGCGGAGAAGGCGACCTGGCGCTGGGAGGAAAGGCATGAACGCGGCGGCGGTGGACGAGTGCCTGCGGCTGCTGGGGGACTTCGAGTTCCTGCTGCGTGAGGAGCGCGAGGCGCTCTCCCGCGGGGACCTGCCCGGCGCCGCCAGGGCGGCGCGCGCCAAGGAGGGCATCATCGCCCGCCTGCGGGAGCTGGACCTGGAGGAGCTGGGGGCGGCGGAGCGCGGAGCCGCGGCGTCCGTGGAGGCGCTGCGCGCGGCGCAGGACGAGAACGTCTCCCTGCTGCGGGACATGGCGGCCGGCGTGGCCGGGGAACTGTCCGCCCTGCGGGCCAGGAGGAGGACGCTCGGAGCCTACGGCGAACAGACGGCCGCGGATGGGGCGGCTTTTATGAACGGCCAGGCCTGATGGGCCGCATAAGGCGGGAAGGGACCCCGCCGTCAAGTTCAAGGAAGGACAACTGCGAGGTTGTCCTTTCGCGCTTGCTGGAGGTGAAAAGGGTATGGACGCGACGAGAGTGCAGGAGAACGTGCGGGAGAGGGTGGAGAACCTGCCGGCCCCCAGCGCCGTGGTCATGGAGGTCCTGCGCCGCAGCGGCAACCCGGACTGCTCGGTGAAGGAGATAGCGGAGGTCATCACCTCCGACGCCTCGCTCACGGCCAGGGTGCTGCGCCTCGCGAACTCCTCCTACTACGGCCTGCCGCGCCGGGTGGAGACGGCGAGCGTGGCGGTTCCCCTGCTGGGGATCCGCACCATCCGGCGCCTGGTGCTCAGCGTGTCCACCTACGACATCATGAGCCAGAGGCTGGGCGGATACGGGCACGCCGAGGGGGAGCTGTGGGCGCACTCACTGGGAGTTTCGGTGGCGGCGGAGCACCTGTGCGAGCGCGCGGGGTACCGGAAGAGCGAGGAGATGAGGATGGTGGCGCTCCTGCACGATATCGGCAAGGTGGTGCTCTCGCCCTTCCTCCTCGAACTGCTGGACCCGGCGTCGCGGGAGGCCTTGAACGCCGGCGGGAGGGAGGCTTTGGAGGTGGAGCGCGAGGCCTGCGGTTGCGACCACGCGGAGGTGGGGATGATGATCGCCGAGCGCTGGAACCTCTCGCCGCGTTTCGAGGAGATCATCCACTACCACCACGAGCCGCGGGAAGCCCCCAACCTGCCCAGGGCGGCGGCCCTGGTGAACGTGGCGGACACCGTGGCGGCGTGGCTGCTTAAGACCGACGAGCTTGCGCGCACGCCCCTGGAGTTCGACGCGGATGCCCTGGAGATTCTCCTCCTCGAGGAGACCGAGGTGGCCCAAGAGTTGATAGAGGTCAACCGCAAGATAGGGGAGGAGATAGGTTTCTGGCTCGACTACGGGAGCGGCGGAGACGGGAGATGAGGGAGGGAGGCGGCTGGAAATGACCCTGGACATCTTCGGAGACGCCACCTTCGCCCTGTTGGGAAAGGCGCTGGACGCGTACTCCCTGCGCCACCGCGTGAGCGCGAACAACCTCGCCAACGCCAGCACCCCCGGCTTCAAGAGGTCCTACCTGCCCTTCGAGGAGGAGCTGGGTAAGAGGGTGCGGTGGGGGCGCGGCGGGGGGAAGGCGCTGCCCGAAGGCCTGGAGGGGCTCGAGCTCAAAGCGCAGGTGGACTACCGCACGGAGAGCCGCGAGGACGGCAACAACGTGGACATGGAGCAGGAGATCGCCGAGATGAGCAAGAACAGCATCCGCTACACGGCGGCGAGCTCCATGATCAAGAAGAAGGCGGAGATGTACCGCTACGTGATCTCGGAAGGCAGGAGGTAAGAGATGGGTATTTTCGGCTCCTTCGACATCAGCGCCTCCGGGCTCACCGCCAACCGCCTGTGGATGGACGTCATCGCCTCCAACATCGCCAACGCCCAGACCACCCGCACGCCCGAGGGCGGCCCCTACCGGCGGCGGGAGGTGGTCTTCTCCACGCGCGTCGCGGAGACCTCGCAGCCCGGCCTGGAGGGCGGACAGGGAGTGCGGGTGGTGGGGATAGTGGAGGACCAGAGCCCGCCCCAGCTCGTCTACGATCCCGATCACCCGGACGCGCGCGAGGACGGCTACGTGGAGATGCCCAACGTGAACGCGGTCACCGAGATGGTGGACATGCTGGTGGCGTCGCGGGCCTACGAGGCCAACGCGGCGGCCATGGAGGCCGCCAAGGCCATGCTCGGCCGGGCGCTGGACATCCTGAGGTAAGGAGGGAGAGAAGAGGTGAAGATCGCCCCCGTCAACCTGCAGCAGCAAGTCGCCAGGACGGTGGCGGAGGGAAGCGCTAAGGCCAGGGAGGGCGGGATCGACTTCAAGGCCGGGCTCAACCGAGCCATCGAGGGCCTGAACCGGGTCCAGAACGAGGCGGACGACATGGTGGCGAGGATGGTCACCGGGGAGGTGGACGACATCCACCAGGTTGTCCTCGCGGTGGAGAAGGCCAACCTCTCCATGCAGCTTGCGGTACAGGTGCGCAACAAGGTGCTGGAGGCATACCAGGAGATCATGCACATGCAGGTGTGAGAGACAGGACAGGGGACAGGTCTCCCGGGATTCCCGGGTCGAGGAGGAAACGGCAGTGAAGAGAGCGCGGCACGAGGAGTGACGGTAGATGCAGAGGTTGCTCGAGCAGTTGCGGAGGATGGCATCCCGATACACGGCGGGCCAGAAGGCGGCCGCGGTCCTCATCGCGGCCCTGCTGGGCGCGGGCATATATCTCCTGGTGGGCTACGCCTCGAAGCCCCAGTACCGCGTGCTCTTTTCCGGGCTCGAGGACCGCGACTCCGCCCAGGTGGTCGCCAAGTTGGACGAGATGAAGGTGGGCTACCGGCTGGAGGGCACTTCCGTGCTGGTGCCCGCGGGGGAGGTGGACAGGCTGCGCGTGCAGCTGGCGGCGGAGAACATCCCCTCGGGCGGCAAGGTCGGCTTCGAGATCTTCGACAAGTCGAGCTTCGGGGCCAGCGACTTCACCCAGAAGGTCAACTACCAGCGCGCCCTGGAGGGGGAGCTCTCCCGCACCATCTCCTCCATCGACCAGGTGCAGTCAGCGGTGGTGCACATCGCCATGCCCGAGGAGAGCATCTTCACCTCGCAGGAAAACTCCGCCACCGCCTCCGTGCTCATCTCGCTGCGGGGGGGAGCTTCCCTGGAGAAAAGGCAGGTGGAGGGGATCAGGAACCTGGTGGCGCGGGCGGTGGAGGGCCTGAGCCCGGAGAACGTGAGCGTGGTGGACAGCGAGGGCAACCCCCTCTTTGCGGGGGACGACGGCGCCGCCCTGGCGGCGGACCGCCTGCAGACCACGCGCAGCTACGAATCCTACATGGAGGCCTCGCTGCAGCAGATACTCAACCGCGTGGTGGGAAGCGGCAAGGGGGTGGTCAAGGTGAGCCTCGAGCTGGACCTTGCGACGAGGACCACCCAGACGGAGAAATACGCCGCCCCCGCGGAGGGCGGTCTCCCGAGTTCCCAGGAGACCAGCGAGGAGATATACAACAACGGCGCCGGTTCCGCCACGGGGGTGCCGGGCACGGGCTCCAATATCCCCGACTACACCACCGTGACCCCGGGCGCCGGGAACGCCGCCTATTCGAAGAAGGAGAGCAGCGTCACCTACGACAACAACCGCACCGTAACCGAGGAGACCGAGCCGCCTGGAAAGATCACCGGCATGAGCATCGCGGTGCTGGTGGACGAGAGCGTGGACGCCGACAGCGTCTACGCCCTGCAGGAGGCGCTTGCGGCGGCGGCGGGGCTGGACGAGAGGCGGGGCGACACCATCAGCGTGCAGTCGGTGCCCTTCGACACCTCCTACCAAGAGGAGGTGGAGGCGCAGCTCGCGAAGGCCCAGAGCGGCGAGAGGCTCTGGAAGATGGTCAAGACGGGCCTGCTGGCGCTGGCGGCCCTGGCGGCGGCGGTGTTTCTGTTCCTCAAGCTCAAAAAGGTGAGGAAGCGGCTGGAGGAGCTCCCCGAACTCGAGGCCAGGGACACCCTGGCTCTGGAGGAGGCCGCGGAGGGGGCACGGGCGCTCATGGGCCGCACGGCGAAGTCCCCCATGCTCAGCTCGCTGGAGATGCTGGCAGCCCAGAAGCCGGACGAGATGGCCAGACTGCTGAAGGCGCTGATACACGAGAGGAGCTGAAGGAGGGAGGAGTTTGGACGTATCCACCCATCACGGCATGAGCAACGAGAGGAAGGCGGCCATCCTTCTGGTGTCGCTCTCGCCCGAGGTCTCCTCCAAGGTCATGCAGCACCTCTCGGAGGAGGAGATCGAGACCCTCACCCTGCAGATAGCCAACCTCACCCGGATCACCAAGGAGGAGCGCGAGCACGTCATCGAGACCTTCTACCACAGGTGCCTGGCGGAGGGCGAGATCGCCGGCGGAGGGTTCAACTACGCCAGGGAGCTGCTGGAAAAGGCCCTGGGGCCCAAAAAGGCGCAGTACATCCTGGAGAAGCTGAGCACCTCGGTGAGGGTCACCCCCATGTCCTTCATCCAGGACGTGGACATCAAGCAGGTGGCGGCGCTGCTCATGAACGAGCATCCCCAGACCATCGCCATCGTGCTCGCCAACATCTCCGCACAGCACGCCGCGGCCATCCTCTCCTCCCTGCCCCAGGAGCTATCGGTGGAGGTGGCCATGCGCCTGGCCATCATGGACAAGGCCTCCCCGGACGTGGTCTTCAGCATCGAGCGCGTGCTGGAGAAGAAGCTCGCCGGCTCGCTCATGCGCAGCATCGACGACGAGGTGAGCGGGGGCATCAAGGCCCTGGTGGAGATCCTCAACAACGTGGACCGCGCCACGGAGAAGACCATCCTCGAGGCCTTCGGGAACAAGAACCCCGAGCTGGCCGAGGAGGTGAAGAAGCTCATGTTCGTCTTCGAGGACATCGTCACCCTCGACGATGTGGCGGTGCAGAAGGTGCTCCAGGACGTGGAGACCAAGGAGCTGGCGCTGGCGTTGAAGGGCACCTCCGTGGAGGTGCGCGAAAAGATCACCAGGAACCTCTCGGAGCGGGCGGCGGAGATGCTGGAGGAGGAGATAGAGTACATGGGCCCCGTGCGTCTCAAGCAGGTGGAGGAGGCGCAGCAGGGCATCGTGGCCAAGATAAGGGCTCTCGAGGAGGCGGGGGAGATCATCATCGCCAGGGGAGCGGATGACGAGGTCGTGGTATGAGCGGGACGGCGGTGAGCGGCTTGGGCGTGGAGACCGGCGAGACATCCCCGCACGAGAGGAGGCGCATACGCGGAAAAGTGCTGCCCCGCGTGGAGGTGCTGGGAGTGGTGAGCGTGCCGGCGGTGGAGCCCTGCTCGGACGAGGAGGACTTGCAGCGCCGCCACGCTCAGGACGAGGGATACGAGGTCCTAGAAAGGGAGATCCTGGAAAGCGCCAGGGAGGCCGCCAGGGAGGAGGGCTTCCGGGCCGGCTACCGGGACGGCCGCGAACAGGCCATGGGCGAGCTGCGCGGCCTGGTGGGAGCCCTGGAGACGGTACGCAGGGGACTGGAGAACAGCCGGGCGGAGATGCTGCGAGAGCTGGAGCGCGAGATAACCGCCCTGGCCCTGGAGATAGCGGAGAAGCTGGCGCTCCAGGAGATCACCGCGAACCCGGAGGCGGTGCGCAACCTGGTGCGGCGGGTGATAGAGAGGGCGGGAGAGAAGCGGTCGCTGCGCGTGCGCTTGAGCCCGGAGGATTGCCGCAGGCTAAGGGAGGGGAGGAAGGAGCTCCTGGCCAGCCTGGTGGAGGTGGGAGACCTAGACCTGGTGGAGGACGAGAGTCTCTCGGTGGGGGACTGCGTGGTGGAGACCTCCTCGGGGATCGTGGACGCCCGCCTTGAGCGTCGCGTGGAGCGGGTGAGGTCGTCGGTGATGGAGGGGGAGGACGCGGATGGTTGACGAGGCCGCCGTGCATTTCCTCAGCGGAGGCATCAGGCGTGCCCTGGAGCGCGTGCGAGAGGCCGACCCCCTGCTCTACCTGGGAAAGGTGGAACGGGTGGTGGGATTGATCATCGAGGCCAGCGGCCCCGAGGGATGCATAGGCGAGCTCTGCCTGGTGAGAGACCGTTCCGGAAAGACGCTGCTCATGGCGGAGGTGGTGGGCTTCAAGGAGGGCAAGGTCATGCTCATGCCCCTGAGCACACCCCACGGGGTCGGTCCGGGGTGCGAGGTGCTGGCCCTGGGGAAGCCCCTGCAGGTCCCGGTGGGAGAGGCGCTGCGCGGCAGGGTACTGGACGGCCTGGGGAGGCCGGCGGATGGCAGGCCCCTGGAGGGGCGTTTCGAGATGCGGCCGGTGGAGAACGACCCCCCGCACCCCCTGGCCAGGAGGCGCATATGCGAGCCCCTGGGGCTGGGGGTGAGGGCCATCGACGGACTGCTCACCTGCGGCAAGGGGCAGCGCATGGGGATCTTCGCGGGGAGCGGGGTGGGCAAGAGCACCCTCATGGGCATGATCGCCCGCTATACCCAGGCGGACGTGAACGTCATCGCCCTGGTGGGGGAGAGGGGCAGGGAGGTGCGGGAGTTCATCGAGCGCGACCTGGGCGCGGAGGGGCTGGAGCGCTCGGTGGTGGTGGTGGCCACCAGCGACGAGCCCGCCATGATCAGGCTGAAGGCGGCTCTGGCGGCCACCAGCATCGCGGAGCATTTCCGCGACCTGGGCATGGACGTGCTCTTCATGCTCGACTCCGTCACCCGCTTCGCCATGGCCCAGCGTGAGGTGGGGCTGACGGTGGGGGAGCCGCCCACCACCCGCGGCTACCCGCCCTCGGTTTTCGCCATGCTCCCCCGGCTCATGGAGAGGACCGGCTGCGGGGACCGCGGCACCATCACCGCCCTCTACACCATCTTGGTGGAAGGCGACGACATGAACGAGCCCATCGCCGACACCTCGCGCTCCATCCTCGACGGGCACATCGTGCTCTCCAGGGACCTGGCGGCGAGGAACCACTACCCGGCGGTGGACATCCTGGCCAGCGTGAGCCGCCTGGCCACGGAGGTCATCGACGGCGATCACCGCGCAGCCGCCGACTGGCTGAGGAGGACCCTGGCGGTGTACCGCGACGCCGAGGACCTCATCAACATCGGCGCCTACCGCCACGGCTCCAACCCCGAGATCGACTACGCCATCGCCCATATCCGGGATATAGAGGGTTACCTGTGCCAGGGAGTTGAGGAGAGGTGTACCTGGGAGGAAGCGGTGGAGGGGCTGAAGAGGCTGCGGGGGAGTGAGTGAAGGTGAGGTCACGGCTTTGTTGGGCGGTCCGTCGTCCGGGTCTTTCATTTGCAGATGTGACTCGAGGGAGTGAGTGAAGGTGAAGAGGTTCGAGTTCCGCCTCGAGCCGGTCAGGCGCTACCGGGCCGGAGTGGAGAAGGAGAGGAAGCGCGAGTTCGCGGAGGCGCAGGCGGCCTACGACAGGGAGCTGGCGGAGCTCCGGAGGCTGCGGGACGAGGAGGCCCGGGTGGGGGAAGAGCTGCGCCGGGAGCTCAGGGGCAGGTGCGACGCCGAGCGCGTTAGGGCGGGGGAGATCCGCCTGGACCTCCTGCACCTGCGCATCGAAAAACAGGAGGCCAGGGTGCGCGAGGCCTTGCGGCACCTGGAGGAGAGGCGCCGGGCGCTGCTGGAGGCCGCCAGGGAGCGCAAGGTGATGGACAGGCTGCGCGAGCTGAGGTGGGAGGACCACCTCTACGAGATGGGCCGCGAGGAACAGGGATTCCTTGACGAGGTGGCCGGGGGCCGCTTCATCCTGAGAAGGCTTGCGGCGGAGGAGTGAACGGCGATGGTCGAGGGCATCGAGGCGGTACGGGCAAGGATAGCGGCCATCGAGAGCCGTCTGCAGGCGCTGGCGGGCCGCGATTTCGCCTCCCTTCTCGAGGCCGCGGGCGCTTCGAGGTCGGCGTCATCCTCCTTCGTGGCCGCTTCCGGCCGGTCCGTCTCCGAGAGGGCGGGCAGGCTGGAGGCCTACATGCGCTCGCATAATTACAACCCCGCCCTGGCCGCCGAGGCGCGGAGCTTCGTGGAGGCGGCGGACGCCTACGGCATGGACTGGAGGCTGGCGGCGGCCCTGGCGGCGGTGGAGTCCTCGGGGGGCAGGGAGTGCTTCCGTCCCCATAACCCCTTCGGCATCCTGGGGCGCGATTTCGCCTCTTTCCGGGAGGCGGTTTACGAGGTGAACCGCCTGGTGCGCAGCTACGGGTTCGGGAACGACATCCGGGCCATACTGTCGAAATACAACCCCACCGGCGGCGAGGGATATATCCGCACGGTGCTCCGAGAGATGGAGAAGATGTGAGAGGGGGAGGAACGGCGGGGTCATGGAAGGTATTTCCAGAGTGATGTCGCGCATAGCGGAGATCGAAGCCCGGCTGCAGAGCTTGAGCGGGGCGTACGCCGCCCTGCCCTCCGCCGCGGCGGAGAGCTCCGCGTTCTCCTTCGCCTCCCTGCTGTCGAGGGCGGATGCCTCGCGGGGACAGGCGGTGGTCAACGAGGCCATGCGCTACCTGGGGGTGCCCTACGTGTACGGAGGGGGAAGCCCCAGCGGCTTCGACTGTTCCGGGCTGGTGCAGTACGTCTTCCGCAAGTTCGGGGTCAACCTCACCCATTACACCGTGACCCAGGCCCAGGCGGGCACCCCGGTATCCCGCAGCGAGCTGCGCCCCGGGGACGTCATCTTCTTCGGGGAGAACGGAGGCACCGGCTTCCTCTACCACGTCGGCATATACGTGGGGAACAACAGCTTCATCCATGCCCCCCATACCGGGGACGTGGTGAAGATATCTCGGCTGGAGGGCAAATACGATGCCAACTACGCCTGCGCGCGCAGGTACCTGTAGCCGCTCGCCGTCGGGACGCGGCGGCGCCGTCATGCTCGGCCCGTTGTCCGGCTGCGCGAGCGGCCCGAGCAAGGGCTTATGCCCGGAGGAAAGGAGGTGATGAGGATGGCGCAGGTGATGGCCATGCCTGGAACGGAGGAAAAGGCCTCTTCCGCGTTGGCCATCGGAAAGTGCCGCCCTGCCCGACGCCGCGAGGTGGAGACGCTCCCCTTCCACTCCTGGCTGCAGGGACTGGCAGGATGCGGACGGGAGGAGGCCGTCGGCGCCCGGGGACGGCAAGACGGTTTGCTCCGCGGCAGCCGCGGCGAGTGCGATGCGGAAGGCCCGGAAAGCCTTTCCGTGTCAAGGATCGCCTGGCGCGAGGAAACGGCCGCAGGAGATGACTCGGATGCCGGCGCGGTTTTAGAGATGGGGCACGGAGCCCCCGCGCGGCTCGCTCACGCGCTGGCGGCACCCCGGGATACGCTCATGACCGCGGCGGGCGGGGACAGGCCGGCGGGCTCGCCGTGGAACGCGGGCCGCAGGCCGGCGGAGGTGCCGGGCTTTCCTGTACGAGGAGCCGGGGACGCCGATCCGGTCCAGGGACCGCCGGTGTCGCCGGTCGATGATCGCGGAACCACGCGTTTGGTCACGGCAGAGGTTATCGTGACGGCCGCCCCGGCGGGGTCGGAAAGCGAGGCAAGCGCCGCCGCGGAGGTTAGGGACGCGGCGCCCTCTCCGGCGGAGCTCGCGGCCGGTGAGGTATCGGCGGAGAGCGAAGGGGAGAGGACCACCCGGCCCGGCACGCACCTCGCGACGCTTCCCGATATGAACGGTCACGCGGCGAGGCCGACTGCCCAGGAACGCGCGGCAGCCGGCGCTCCACGCGATAGGGCCGCGCTGGAGCCGGAGGCAACGGCGAACGCCACCGGCCGCGAGGCCGCGGGGGAGGACCGTGCATGCAGCACGGCGGCGGGCGGCGGCGAGAGACCGCATGCCCGACACGGCATCGCCGCCGGCCACGAGAGGGCGACGAGGCCTTCCGCCGCCGACGTGGTCTCGGGCTTGCGGGCGAAGACGGATGCGAGGGAAGACCCCGGCTTCCATGCCCGGTTGTCGGGTACGGAGGCGCGGGAGACCTACGCAGGCCGCGCGGAGGCCCGCATGCTCGAGCTGCGCGACCGCGTCGTGGCCGCCGCCAGGACGGTCAGCCGGGGAGAGACGGTGAGAGCACAGCTCAAGCTGGTGCCCGAATCCCTGGGGAAGCTGGAGCTGGAGGTGGAATGGAACGGCGGGGTGACGGTGCGACTCACCGCCCACACCGGAGCAGCCTTCGAGGCCATGCAGAGGGAGCTGCCGCAGTTGCGCGCCGCGCTGCTGGCCGCCGGGCTGGACCTCGACGGACTGCATCTGGGAATGGAGGGAGGAAGCGCGCGCGGAGAGACGGCCGCGCGGCGCGGTTCGGCGGGCGCGAGGCGCGTGGCGGCCGGGGCGGAGGCAGCGGTCTCCGCGGTGCGCCCGGCACACGACGGGATACTGGACATCGAGGCGTGAAAGGAGGGACGTACATGCAGGTGAGCGCGAACACGGGGGCGGTCTTCTCCGCCTATTCCGGAACCGCGAGCGCGGAAAGCCGCTCGAAGGAGCTGGGGAAAGACGCCTTCCTGCGGCTGCTGGTGGAACAGCTCAAGAACCAGGACCCCTTCAAGCCCCTGGACAACGGCGAGTTCCTCTCCCAACTGGCTCAGTTCAGGAGCCTGGAGCAGCTGCAGACTCTGGAGAACTCCCTGAGCACCCTGACCATGATGATGGCCGTGGAGCAGGGGATAGGGCTGCTGGGCAAGAAGGTGGAGGGCACCGGCGCGGCGGGGGAGAGGCTCGCGGGGACGGTGCAGGCGCTCCGCTTCGACGGCGAGGACATCGTGGTATGCCTGGAGGAGGGCGAGCTCGCCCTGGGTGAAGTGGAGAGGATAAGCGCCTGAGACGGGAGGTTCAGGGATGAACGTGAACGGGATACCCGGAGACGTGGCGGCCGGGAGCGGCATGTCGGCGACGCGGCCGTCGCGGGCGGCCGGAGGGCCTTCATTCCAGGAACAGCTGCGGGAGAGCGCGTTGCGGTTCACCCGCCATGCCGAGGAGAGGCTGCAGCGGCGCAGCATATCCCTGGACGGAAGGGACATGGCGCGCTTGGAGGAGGCGGTAAGGGCGGCCGAGAGCAAGGGTGCGGTGAACTCGCTGGTGCTCATGGACGGCCTGGCCCTGGTGGTGAACGTGGCCACGCGCAACGTGGTGACGGCCTGCGAGCGGGAGGCGCTGCGCGACGGCGTGTTCACCAACATCGACAGCGCGGTGATCGTGCGCGGCTCCTGAGCGCGGACGCGTGCTGGAAAAGGCACGGAAGCACGGACAGGTAAGAGCGCCGGAAGGCGCGGACGGCAAGGCAAGAGGTCATGACGACGGAGGGCCGGACCTCCTGCGAGGGGGCTTTCCGCCGGAGCGAAGGAGGTAGATGTAGAGATGATGCGATCCATGTTCAGCGGCGTTTCCGGGCTGCGCAACCACCAGACCATGATGGACGTGGTCGGGAACAACATCGCCAACGTGAACACGGTGGGGTTCAAGTCCAGCCAGCTGAGCTTCCAGGACGCCCTCTGCCAGACCATCAGGGGGGCGAAGTCCTCGGGGACCAGCACCGGGGGCACCAACCCCATCCAGATCGGGTTGGGGGTCAAGCTGGCGCTGGTGAGCACCAATTTCTCCCAGGGCTCACTGCAGAACACCGGCCGCATGACCGACCTCTCCATACAGGGAGACGGGTTCTTCGTGCTCTCCGACGGGGGCGGCCAGTATTACACCCGGGCCGGGTACTTCAGCTTCGACGCGCAGGGGAAGCTCATCAACCCTTCCAACGGCTACGTGGTGCAGGGATGGATGGCGGACTCCAGCGGCCGCATCGACACCAACACCGCGCTGACCTCAATCAGCATCCCCGTGGGCCAGACCATGCCTCCCAGCGCCACCACCACCATCAGGTACCAGGGGAACCTGCCCTCAGACGCCTCGGTAGGCGACTCATTCGTCACCGAGATCAACGTGCGGGATTCCCAGGGCATGGCGCACGCCGTCACCATGACCTTCACCAAGGCGGGCGTCAATTCCTGGGACTGGGAGGCCACGGGACCGGCGGGCATCTCCGGCAACACCGGCACCCTCTCTTTCGACAGCGACGGCCTGCTCACCGGCTCCACGGGAGGGCCCATCCAGTTCACCCCCGCGGGGGCGGGCACGGTGAGCATCGTTCCGGACTTCGGCACCGCGGGGTCCACCAACGGGGTGACCCAGTTCGCCTCCGCGTCCACGGTGGCCGCGGTGTACCAGGACGGCTACGCCACCGGGAGCCTGCAGAGCATCACCATCAGCGACAACGGCGTGCTGGCGGGGTTCTTCTCCAACGGGCTCAACCTGAGGCTGGCGCAGATCGCCGTGTGCGTGTTCAACAACCCCGAGGGGCTGATCAAGGTGGGGGACAGCATGTACCGCGTCTCCAACAACTCCGGGGAGCCCCTGGTGGGGACGTCGGGTTCCGGGAACCGCGGGGTGATCACGGCGGGCACGCTGGAGATGTCCAACGTGGACCTGGCCCAGGAATTCACCAACATGATCATCGCAGAGAGAGGATTCCAGGCCAACTCGCGCATCATCACCTCGGCCGACCAGATGTTGCAGGACCTGGTGAACATCAAGAGGTAGGGATGAGGGACCGGAGGGAGGGGCGTTCCTCGCCCCTCCCGATCCCGGGAGGTGAAGGGATTGATAGAGGTAACGAGGTTCCACGACGAGCCGGCCATCATCAACGCCGAGCTCATCGAGATGATCGAGGCGCGCCCCGACACCATCATCACCATGACCACGGGGCGCAAGATCATCGTCACCGAGAGCGTGGAGGAGCTGGTGCAGAGGGTCATAGAGTACCGGCAGGCCATACGCCCCATCATCAGGACCAACGCCCCGGTGCTGCCCCTAGAGTGCCCCGCCAAGGCCTGCCCCCTGGACGTCATCCCGGGCGGAGGATGCGTGGAGGAGAGCGGGGCGGTACGGGACACGGAAGGCCCCGGGGAACCGGAGGCGGGTGAAGCCGTCAACGGAGGGTAGGCATTGGACATCACCATCCTGGCCGGCACGGTAATAGCTTTGGGCACCCTGTTGTGGGGGGTCATGGGCACGGGAGGCATCGGGCAGTATATAAACGTCCCCTCTCTGATCATCGTCGTCGGCGGCACGGTGGGGGCGACCCTCATGACCACCGACATGGCCACCGCCAAGTCCCTGCCCCACATGCTCAAGATCGCCTTCTTCAAGCAAAAGCTGGAGTCGCAGAAGGTCATAGAGGAGCTGGTGGGATACGCGGAGAAGGCGCGCCGCGAGGGCATCCTATCCCTGGACAAGGAGCTCAAGAACATCGACGACGCTTTCATGCACAAGGCGGTGCAGCTTCTGGTGGACGGCACCGCCCCGGAGCTCATCCGCGACATCCTGGAGACGGAGATCATCTTCCTGGAACAGCGGCACAACAACGGCATCAAGGTCTTCAGCGTGGCGGGATCCCTGGCCCCGGCCTTCGGCTTCCTGGGCACCCTCATCGGGCTCATCGCCATGCTGGTGAGGATGAGCGACCCCGAGACCCTGGGGCCGGCCATGGCCGTGGCCCTGGTCACCACCCTCTACGGAGTCATCCTTTCCAACATGGTCTTCATACCTCTGGGTGAGAAACTGAAGGCGCGCAACGAGGAGGAGATCAAGGCCAAAGAGATGATCATCGAGGGCATCATGTCCATCCAGTCGGGAGACAACCCGCGCATCGTGGCCGACAAGCTCAACACTTTCCTTCCCCCGCGCAGCCGTTCCGAGAAGGAGGGAAAGCCCGCGGGCAAGGGAGCCGGGAAAGCCGGCGCCGGGGGCGAGGGCGCCGGCAAGGGAGCCGGGAAAGAGGCGAAGAAGGGAAAGGAGGAGCTGAAGGAGGCGGTATAGCGCAGGGAGAGATCCGCGGCGCGGGGTTATGGTCCGAACAGGGAGCAGGAGAAGAGGTAGGGAATCTCAAGAGGAATGAGGGGAAAAAAGCGCAGGCAGCTCGAGGAACTGGGAGCAAGCTGGATGGCCAGCTACGGTGACATGATCACCCTGCTCCTCTGCTTCTTCATCATGCTCTTCGCCATGTCCACCCTCGACGCCCAGAAATGGAAGGCGCTAACGGAGTCCATCAAGGAGTCCTTCGGGGCGGAGGGAGTCAGCCTGCCGGAGGAGATGGAGATACCCGCGGAGGTCATCGTCCAGGAAGTGGTGGAGGTGGTGGAGGAGCAGATGAGCGGGGAGGAGGCCCTGGAACAGCTCCAGGAACTCGAGGAGCGCATCGACAGGTTCATCGCAGACATGGGCCTGGAGTCGGCCATCCAGACGGAGATAGAGGAGGTGGGCCTGGTCATCCGCATGAGCACGGACGAGATCCTCTTCGAGCTGGGGAGCGCGGAGCTCAAGCCCATGGCCATCTCCTTCCTGGACGCGGTGGCGGTGATCCTCAGGGAGACCGCAAACCAGGTCTGGGTGGAGGGCCACACCGACAACATCCCCATCCGGCCCGGGTTCAAGTACCCGAGCAACTGGGAGCTCTCCACCGCCCGGGCGTCCTCGGTGGTGCGACACCTCATCGACAACGGCGGCCTCCCCCCTGAGCGCATGCGGGCGGCGGGTTACGCCGACACCAAGCCGCGCTTCCCCAACGACAGCGAAGAACACCGCTACCTCAACCGCAGGGTGGAGATCGTCATCAAGCCCCTGGGGGACATGAGGATGGAATACCGGGAGTGGAAAGCCTCCGTGCAGGAAGGGGAAGGCGTACGCCGGGAGCCAGGGGAAAGACAAGAGACCCCTTCCGGCGAGGAGGAGGAAGGCGAGGAGGAGCAGCCGCCCGAGCAGAGCGGGCGCTTTCTTGAGTGACGCAGGCGGTAACGGATGTCAGATGATGACATGAACGGGATGCCATATTATACCATAATGAAGTCGGCCGCCGTACCGCCGGGGCGGGCGAGTTGGCGGGAGGTGCATCGGGCTGGAAGGTCTTGGGACTGCGCACGCCGGACGGCGCGTCTCGCCGGAGGACGGTATGCCGGGTCCGCGGGGCGGGCCCGGGTGAAAGGTGGGAGGTCTGGTTAAAGTGTCGGACGTGCTTTCTCAAGCGGAGATAGACGCCCTACTGGAGGGCATCAGCAAGGGCGAGATAGAGGCGGACGCGCACGAGCGCAAGACCTACCGCACCTACGACTTCCGGCGCCCCACCAAGTTCTCCAAGGACAACCTGCGCACCCTGCATTTCCTGCACGAGACCTTCGCGCGGCAGCTCTCCAGCGCCTTAGCCGGCTACCTCAGGACCAACGCCCGTTGCGTGCTGGGCTCCGTGGAACAGGTCACCTACGAGGAGTTCCTGCGCTCCCTGCCCTCCCCCACCCTGATCTGCATCTGCGACCTGGGGGCGCCGGAGAAACCCGTGGTCATGGAGATGAGCCTCTCGCTGGCCTTCGGCATCATCGACCGCATCCTCGGGGGTCCGGGGATGGGGGGCGTGCAGGAGAGGGAGCTCACGGAGATCGAGCAGGCCATCATCGAGGAGGTCCTGACCTTGGTGCTGGTGGAGCTCTCCAAGGCGTGGTCCACGGTGGTGGAGGCGGAGTTCCACCTCGAGAAGATGGAGGCGCATCCCCAGTTCGTGCAGGTGGTCTTCCCCACGGAGATAATCCTGGCCGTCTCTCTGGAGGCGGAGGTGGGCGCCAGCGAGGGGTTCATCAACTTCTGCATCCCCTTTACCAGCCTCCAGGAGATACTCGACGGTTTCAACACCGAAAAATGGCTCTCCAGCCGCCCCCGGGAAGAGGCGGTGAGGAGGCTGGCGGTAAGGGAGGACCTGGCCTCGGTGAGGGCTCCCCTGGTGGTGGAGCTGGGTCGGGCACGCATATCCCTCTCCGACCTCAAGAGCCTCAAGCCCGGTCAGGTCATACGCCTGGACAGCAGGGTGGACGACGCCGTGGTGGTGAAGATAGGACGAACCCCCGCCTACCTCGCCTGGCCCGGGACCTCCCGCGGGAAGATGGCCGTGCGCATCCAAGCCCGCATCGACGAGGAGGGCGTCGCGGACATGCGCTGAGTCCGCGCGGGACATCTCATAGCGCTCTCTCCCGCCGGCAGGCGGCCGCCCGCGACATCCGCGCGCATACCCCCCTCGAGGAAAAGACGCGTTATGGCACCGTCCGGCGGGCCGCGGCGCGGGTGCTATGATAGGGGCATGCGCAGGAGCGACCGGAACCAAAAGGGCGGCGTGGTGATCGCCATCGACGGACCCGCGGGAGCGGGCAAGAGCACCGTGGCCCGGGAGCTCGCCCGCCGGCTGGGCATGGGGTACCTGGACACGGGGGCCATGTACCGCGCCCTCACCCTGGAAGCGCTGCGCCGGCGCCTGGACCTGGAGGACGCGGAGGCGCTGTCGCGCCTTGCGTCTTCCCTGGAGCTGGAATCGGTGTTCCTCCCCGAGGAGAGCCCGCCCTACCGCGTGCTCGTGGGAGGCGAGGACGTCACCGCCGGGGTGAGGTCGCGGGAGGTCTCGGCGCACGTGTCGCAGGTGTCTTCCCACGCCGCGGTGCGCGCCGAGATGGTGCGCAAGCAGCGCGCCATGGCGGAGGGGCGCGACATGGTGGTGGAGGGCAGGGACGTGGGGACGGCGGTGTTCCCCCGCGCGCCGGTCAAGTTCTTCGTGACCGCCTCGGTGACGGAACGCGCCAGGAGGCGGCACCGCGAGCTGGTGATGGAGGGCCACGAGGTCTCCCTCCAGGCGGTGCGCGAGGAGATGGCGCGCCGGGACCTCCTGGACTCCACCCGCGAGACCGACCCCCTGCGCCGCGCCCCGGACGCGGAGGTGGTGGACACCACCGGCCTGAGCGTCTCCCGGGTGGTGGAGAGGCTGATGCGGAGAGTGCGGGAGAGGCTGGAGGAGGTGTCCGGCGAGCCATGAGCATCGCCACGAGGAGGCTCAAGAAGCGCCGCTGGACACCGCCGCGGGTGGAGGCGGTGCGGGTGGGGTCGCCCTGCGAGGGAGCGGTGGAAGAGGGTGACCTGCTGCTGGAGATCGGCGGGAGGCACCCCTTGGACGTACTGGACGTGCTCTTCCTGGGGGCGGAGGGCCGCGTGCGCCTGCGCTTGCGGCGCGGGGGCAGGGAGTTGACCCGGGTGATAAGGAAACCGCCCGAGCAGCCCCTCTCCCTCCTCTTCGACCGGGCGGTCTTCGACGGGGTGCGCCGCTGCGCCAACCGCTGCGTGTTCTGCTTCGTGGACCAGATGCCGCCGGGGCTGCGCGCCTCTCTCTACCTCAAGGACGACGACTACCGCCTCTCCTTTCTCCACGGCAACTTCATCACCCTCAACAACCTCACGCGCGGGGACGTGGAAAGGATAAGGAAGATGCGCATCTCGCCCCTCTACGTCTCCCTGCATGCCACCCGCCCCGCCCTGCGCGCGGAGCTCATGGGAGCCGGCGCGGAAAGGGGGCTTGCGGTGTTGAGGGAGCTCTTGGAGGCGGGACTGGAGGTACACCTGCAGGTGGTGGTGTGCCCGGGGATCAACGACGGCCGTGAGCTCGAGCGCACCTTCCGGGATGTGCTGGAGGATTATGGTAATGCATCCTCCCTGGCGGTGGTGCCCGTGGGCTTGACGCGCTTCGCCCACCGCCTGCCCCGCCCCCTGCGAGGCCACGACCCCCTCTCCGCGGCGGCGGTCCTAGAACTGGTGGAGGAGTCCCAGGCCTTGGCGCTTGAGAGATACGGGAGGCGCCTCTTCTTCGCCGCGGACGAGTTCTATCTCCTGGCGGGCAGGGAGTTCCCCCCCGAGGAGGATTACGAGGGTTATCCCCAGCTCGAGAACGGGGTGGGGACGGCGAGGAAGTTCCTGGAAGAGGCGGCGAGGGCCGCGCGGGAAGGCGAGTCTTTCTCGCCGCGCCGCGGCGTGCTCACGGGGACGCTGGGAGCGGCGGTGCTGGAGCGGGCGCTTGCGGAGGCGGAAACGGGAGCCGAGCTGGTGCGGGTGCGCAACCTTCTCCTGGGGGAGACGGTGACGGTGAGCGGGCTGCTGGCGGGGCGGGACGTGGTGTCCGCCCTGCGGGAGGCGCCTCCGAAGAGCGGCGAGCTGCTGCTGCCGGAGAGCGCGCTGCGGGAGGGCCGCTTCCTGGACGGCCTCACGCTTCTCGAGGTGGAGGAGGCGACGGGTTTCAGGATCGTCCCCTGTCCCGTTGACGGCGGCGAGTTCCTCGGACACCTGGCCGGCGAGAGAGGAGACGGAGATGCGCGCTGACCTTCCCCTGGTGGCGGTGGTGGGAAGGCCCAACGTGGGCAAGTCCACCCTGGTGAACCGCATGGTGGGGCACGGCGACGCCATCGTGGAGAGCAGGCCTGGCGTGACCAGGGACCGCAAATATTTCACCGCCTCCTGGAGGGGCAGGGATTTCCGCGTCGTGGACACCGGCGGCCTGGACCCGGCGGCGGAGGACGGGCTCGCGCAGGCGGTGGGCAGACAGGCCATGCTGGCGGTGCGGGAGGCGGATCTGGTGTTGATGATGGTGGACGCCTGCGAGGGGATCACCGCCGCCGACGAGGAGGTGGCGGAGGCCCTGCGCCGTGCGGGAAAGCCGGTCATCCTAGTGGCCAACAAGGTGGACAACCAGCGGCGCGAGGACGACGCCGTGGAATGGTATTCCCTGGGAATGGGGGATCCGTGGCCGGTGTCGGCCATGCACGGGCGCAACATCGGGGACCTCCTCGACGCGGTGGTGGATGCGCTCCCGGAGCCCCTGGAGGAGGGGGAGGATGAGGAGGAGGCCGAGGAGACGGTGGTGGCCATCGTGGGAAGGCCCAACGTGGGCAAGTCCACACTCTTCAACCGCCTCATCCGCGAGGAGCGCTCCATCGTCAGCGAGGTCCCCGGCACCACGCGGGACGCCGTCGATACCCGGGTGGAGGTGGAGGGCCGGGCTTACCGGTTCATCGACACCGCGGGCTGGCGGAGACGCACCCGCGTGAAGGAAGGGGTGGAGTTCTACAGCCTGGTCAGGGTATGGAGGGCCATCGACCGCGCCCAGGTGGTGCTGCTGGTGGTGGACGCCTCGCAGGGGGTGACCGAGCAGGACCAGAGGATAGCCGCGCGCATACGGGAGGACGGCCGCGCCTGCGTGGTGGTCCTCAACAAGTGGGACCGCGTGAAGGCGGAGGGGAACCCCGGGGAGGCCTTCGAGGACGCCCGCGAGGAGCTGCGCCACGTGGCCTACGCCCCCTTCCTCAGGGTGAGCGGGCTCACCGGCGCGGGGGTAAAGCGCATACTGCCGGCGGTGGACCGCGTGCGGAGCGCCTGGGAGTCGCGCGTGCAGACCTCGCACCTCAACGAGTTGCTGCACCGCGTCCTCTCCCAGACCCCGCCGCCCTCCCGCAGAGGCAGGCGTCTGCAGATCTATTACCTGACCCAGGCGAGGACCGCCCCCCCGCAGTTCGTGTTCTTCGTCAACCGCCCCGACCTCGCCGATCCCTCCTACGAGCGCTTCCTGGAGCGCAAGATCCGGGAGAGCTTCGACTTCGAGGGCTCTCCGCTGCGCATCGTGCTGCGCTCACGCCGCGCCGCGGAGAGATAAGGGATAGAGGGATCGAAGCCGCCTCCCTCCAGCAGGGATCCCCATTTCGGCACCAAGCGCACCTCATCCTCCACGGGCGTCGGAAACCATGTCCTCCTCGATGTGTTATATTCAGCATATTCCTCGCATCCCGCGCCGTGCTTCCGCGGGAAGGAGTTTCCTCCCGGCGGGATGGCGGCGCGGAGACGGAGGATGACGCCCTTTCGTTTTACGGTCGCGCCGCGCGGCGGGGACTCGGCGGCCTTGCGTGATGGGAGACGGTGCCATGGCATTGCGGGCGGTGTTGTGGATCGCGGCGAGCTACCTCCTCGGCTCCATACCCTTCGGCCTGGTGGTCTCCAGGCTGAAATTCCACCGGGACCTGCGCGAGCTGGGCTCGGGAAACATAGGCGCCACCAACGTGCTGCGCAACTTCGGCGCCCGCGCCTTCGTGGCGGTGATGATCATGGACATGGCCAAGGGGGTAGCGGCGGTGGCCGTAGGAAGGGCGCTGGGCTTGGGCCCCAGCCTCTCGCTGGCGGCCGGGCTGGCCTCCATCGTGGGTCACAACTGGAGCCTCTATCTGCGCTTCAGGGGGGGCAAGGGGATCGCCACCAGCGGAGGGGTGATCATCGCCGCCTACCCCTGGCAGGTGTCGGTGGCGGTGGTGGGGATGTTCCTTCTCATGGTGCTGCTCTCGCGCATCATGTCCGTGGGATCGATATGCGCGGCGGCGGCCTTTCCCCTTTCCACCTTCCTGGTGCTGCGCTCCCACCTCTCCGCCTACTGGCCCCACCTGGCGGTGTCCTGCCTGGCGGCGGCCTTCGCCCTCTACAAGCACCGCGAGAACATGGCCCGCCTGGCGAGGGGCGAGGAGCCGAGGGTGAGGCTGAGGAGGTCGCGGGGGGAGGAGGCCGGGGCATGAGGATCGCGGTGGTGGGAGCGGGGAGCTGGGGGACGGCCATGTCCGCCCACCTCCGCCTCTCGGGCCACGAGGTGAAGGTGTGGGCACGGGAGCCGGAGGTGGTGGAGGGCATCAACCGCGATGGCCGCAACCCCTTCTACCTGAGCGACGTGGAATTGCCGGAGGGCATCGGGGCCAGCGGGGATCTCGAGGAGGCGCTGCGCGGCGCAGAGACGGTGGTGATGGCCGTCCCCTCGCGCTGGACGCGCGAGACGTCGCGGGCGGCGGCGCCCTATGTGCCCCCGGAAGCGGCGGTGCTCAACCTCGCCAAGGGTTTCGACTACGAGACCGCCCGGCGCCTCTCCGAGACCATCGCGGAGGAGTTGGGGCGCGACGAGGGCCGGGGGGTGGCGGTGCTCTCCGGCCCCAACCACGCCGAGGAGGTGGCGAGGAAGGTGCCCAGCGCCACGGTCATCGCCTCCGGAGACCCCGCGCTCTCCCGCTCCCTGCAGAAGGCCTTCAACTCCCCGTACTTTCGGGTCTACACCAACCCCGACGTCATCGGCGTGGAGGTGGGGGGAGCCTTCAAGAACGTCATCGCCATCGCCGCGGGGGTGCTGGACGGACTGGGCCTGGGGGACAACACCAAGGCCAGCCTGATAACGCGCGGCCTGGCCGAGATGGCCCGCTTCGGCAACGCCATGGGCGCCAACCCCAAGACCTTCTCCGGGCTCTCCGGCATCGGGGACCTCATCGTCACCTGCATCAGCCGCCACTCCCGCAACCGCGGCTTCGGCGAGAGGCTGGGGAAGGGCGATAAACCGGGCCGCATCCTGGCCGAATCCAGGATGGTGGTGGAGGGGGTGTTCGCCACCCGCACGGTGGCCGTGCTGGCCGGAGAACTCGGCGTGGAGCTGCCCATAGCAGACGCCGTGCGGGCCGTGATAGAGGAGGAGGCGACCCCGGCCGAGATGCTGGAGCGGCTCATGACCCGCCGCCTGCGCGAGGAAACGGAATAAACCATGGGGTCAGCCCCGGACATGGGACATTTAATCAAGAACATACCATGGGGTCAGCCCCGGACACGGGACGAATCTCGTTTGCGGACCGGAGCCCGATGCGGAATCGGATATGGCGCCGCCATGCGATAAACGTATGCGCGGCATCACCCGCGAACGTCCCCGATGGAGCGTTCCGCGCATCGCCGCGGCCCGGCGGAATCCCAAAACACCCTTTCCCCGTGTAAGCCCCGGTCACGGCGTTGCGGCGGTAAAGGACGCCCTCCCCGGCTTGAGGCAACCGCCCTATAGCCGTCGGTTGTCAATCCGGCCTTAACCCCCCTCGCCCTCCATCCTCTCGCCCTCCAAAAACGACAGGAGAACCCCTCTCGAGGAGGGCCGTGAACGCCGAGGTGTCCCTGCCAGTGGGAGGGAAGGGGCGGCACGGAGGAAATGTCATTGCCGGTGTGTAAGATTTCCCTGCTTGATGAGGAGGTTGCATTGCGCAGGATCCTTTTTACGCTTGCCGTCCTGATCGCCCTGCTGCTGGCGGTGGAGGTAGGGTTGACCATGTTCAGCCAGCGTGGCCTTGCGCTGGCCCTGCGCGGCCGTTACGGCCTCCCCCGGGACCTGGAGGCCAGGATAAGCTCCTTCCCCCTATTGGTGAGCCTGGCGCGCAATCACCTCGCCGAGCTGCAGCTGTCCTGGAGCGGCACGCTGACCATGGTCCACGACGGCAGCGAAGAAGAGATCCCGTGCTCGGGGTCAGCGAGGTTATACGACATAGAGTTGGACCTCTCCTCGCTGCTGATGGGGAAGCTGGAGCTGAGGAGCATCTCCCGCCTGGAGGCCGCTCTTTCCCTCGACAGGGAGGCGGTGGCGAGGATGCTCGGGAGGGGTAAGGACGAGGTGACCTTAGAGGAAGGGAGGGTCTGCCTCCTGGAGGGCGGCGCGAAGCGTAAACTGAGGGTCAAGGTCGTGGATGAGAACGCCGTAGCCCTGGAAGAATCGGCACCATCCACCGGAGGTTCAGGTTCAGGAAATGCATATCGACCATCCGTTTACACCTTCGACTTTAACGCGATCCCCCTGGAGGCGGAGTTCAGAACGGCCAGCGTAACGGGGGAGCGCCTGCGTATAGAGATCTCTATACCCATGTGGGAGGGTTATCTGTGATGTCTTCAGGATTGATGAAAAAGACCCATGTTTTGATACCTCTATGACAGGTTAACCCTCATGGTATCGACTTATGGTAAAGAGTGAGAAGGAATTGAAGGGGTTTTAAGCGAATAACCTTGACAGAACAATATTTAGTGGTTTATGATTTTGGTAAAACACAATATGTTGTGTTTACCGTTTGGGGAGGGGATAGAACATGAAATGCCCCTTTTGCGGTTTCCCGGACAGCAAGGTGATCGACTCGCGAAGCGCGGACGGCGGTCAAGTGATCAGGCGCCGCAGGGCCTGCAAGGGTTGCGGAAAGAGGTTCACCACCTTTGAGCGCTTCGAGCAGTTTCCCGTGGCGGTAATCAAGCGAAGCGGAGACAAAGAGCCCTACCGCAAGGAGAAGATACTGGTGGGACTGCGCAAGGCCTTCGAGAAAAGGCCTGTGACCAGCCAGCAGATAGAGGACCTGGCGACGGAGATAGAGGCAGAGCTGAGGTCGGAGGGAAAGAGCGAGATACCTTCCAGCGCCATCGGCATGGCGGTGCTGCGGAAGCTGAAGGAGGTGGACGAGGTGGCGTACTTGAGGTTCGCCTCCGTGTACAAGGAGTTCAAGGATCTGAGCGAGTTCCAGAGCGAGCTGGGGCAGCTCCTGGAGAAAAAGAGCGCAAGTGAGCGTGGGTGCGCGGAAAGGGGGGAACTGAGTTGACGGCGGCAAGCAATATAAGGGTTCTGAAGAGGAGGGAGAGGGCGGAGGACGCCACGGATATCGCCCTTCTGGTGAGCACCTCCTCCAAGGAGGAGATAAACCTCTGGGACAAGAGCAAGATCGTGGATTCTTTAATCCTGGAGACGGACGCCAGCCCGGAGCTCGCCCGGCTCATCGCGGACCGGGTGGAGCAGCGGATCGTGGAGGGACACATGAACACCGTGACCACCTCCATAATCCGCGAGCTGGTGGACCTTGAGCTCCTGGAGCGAGGGCTGGGCACCATGCATAAGCGTCACTCCCACCTCGGCCTCCCCATGTACGACGTGGAGCAGATCATCACCAGCGCCAACAAGGAGAACAGCAACACCACCCACAACCCGGAGTCCATCAACCTCACCCTGGCGGAGGCCATCCTCAAGGAGTTCGCGCTGCGCAAGGTCTTCTCGGAGGATATCGCCCGCGCCCACATGGTGGGCGACATCCACCTCCACGACCTCGGATTCATCATCCGGCCCTATTCCTATCTCGGCGACACCGTGATCCACTGGCGCGTCAAGGGCTCGCCCCTGGTGTTCACCACCACCATGGAGCAGCTCTATCACCTCCTGGGAGGCGAGACCCGTCCCGAGCCCACGGTAAGGGTGAAATATCCCTCGCGGCTGGAGATCCTCGACCGCGGGGGCAACTGGACGGAGATCAGGCGGGTGGTCAAGAAGGACCGCCTGGGCAAGCAGATGATCTTCCTGGCCACCTCGGACGGAAAGCGCATCGTGGTGACCCACGACCACCCGGTGATCACCACCGACGACGTCAAGCCCGCTTCCCTGGTGCGTCCGGGGGACGAGGTGGAGACCATCGAGGTGGGGGAGGGCCGCGAGAGGGGTATGGAGGAGCTCGACATCGCCCACCTCCTGGAGGCCGGCGCGGTGACCCTCAAGTTCCGCTTCAATGCCGAGGACATGGTGCTGGCGCACCAGAGGATGAACGAGCTGGTGGCCGGCGCAGCGCGCGCCTCCCGCCCCTCGGGCACCGCGCGGGGGACGCGCCCCGCGGTGAACCGCGCGCGGGTGGTGATGGCGGAGCCGGTGGAGGTCCTGGACGTCTACATATACGACGTCACCACCGCAAGCGGCACCCTCATCGCCGACGGCATCTATTCCCATAACTGCGGGGGGCACAGCCTGGACTACATCAAGAAGTACGGCATCTCCCTGCCCAACATCACCAGCACCTCCAGGCCGGCCAAGCACCCCGAGGTGCTCATCGGGCACATGGTGAAGATGGCCTCCACCCTGCAGTCCCACTACGCCGGGGCCATAGGGTGGGAGGCGGTGAACATGTTCTTCGCCCCCTATCTCGTGGGACTGGGGTATGACCGCATCAAGCAGCTGGCCCAGATGCTCATATATGAATTCAACCAGCTCGCCGGGGCCAGAGGGTCGCTGCGCGCGGACGAGAAGATCTTCGTTTACGACCGCCTGAAGCAGAGCGTAGAGCTGGTGGAGATCGGGCCGTTCGTGGAGTCTTTCACCGGAACAGAGGGCGAGGCCACCGCACCCGTAGAGGGCGACCGCTACTACGCGGTCAGCTTCGACCACCGCACCGGGAAGACCCGGCTCGCGCGCATCTACGCGGCCATAAGGCATGAGAACAAACACCGTATCGTCGAGGTCACCACGGGGCAGGGACAGGCGGTCAAGGTGACCGACAACCACTCCCTCTTCGCCTTCGACGAGCGCGGAGAGGTGGTAAAGGCCCTCCCGCGGGAAAACCCGGAAACGGTGCTCACGCCCGCCGTCATCGATATCGACTCCGTGCCGGGGACCATCGATGTGCTGTCCCTGCTGGCGGACAGCGGCGGCGTGGAGGAAGACGGCAAGGTGTTCATAGTTGCAAGGGGCCGCAGCAGGCTGGGCATCGACCGCCGCCTGGCGGTTACGCCGGAGTTGGCGCGCTTGCTGGGTTACTATGTCGCGGAGGGCAGCCTGGGATCCCAGGTGCGCCTGCATCTCTACGAGCGCGCCCTGGAGGCGGACGCCGTGGCCTGCGTGGAGCGGGTCTTCGGGATATCCTGCACCGTCAGCGACGGCACCTGCCATTTCGGGGGCAAGGCGCACGTCGCGCTCTTCGAGGCCCTTTGCGGCAGGGGAGCGGAGAACAAGCGCATCCCCGCCGCCGTCCTGCTGGGGGACGAGGAGGTGGTGCGTGAGTTTCTGGCCGCCTACCTCTCCGGGGACGGTTATGTATCGCGCAACCGCATCGGTTGCAGCACGGTATCGGATATCCTCAAATCCCATCTCTGGTTCGCCTTCACCCGCCTCGGCGCCACGCCAAGCATGAGGACGGACAGTCTCGAGCCGCCGACCATCGGCGGGGCGGAGATAGGGAAGGCGGCCCGGAGGCACGTGCTGGCCATCGGCAGGCAGCACCTGGACCGGGTGTACTTCGCCCATCCACGCAAGGAGAGCGAGCGGTTAAGGCTGATCGCTTCGGAAAGCGGAGCCCACGGCCTGCGGAGCCGTTCATACCGACACCTGGAGCCGCTGATCGAGGAAACGCTGGGGAACCGCGTCTGGTCGGAAAAGATCGGCCGGCTCACCCCGAAAAAGATAGCGGAGCTGCGTGACGAGGTGGAGAGGCGTCAGGCCGGCGTCGATATACGGCTGCTCGAGCAGCTCTACGGCCAGGACCTCACGGAGCTCTGTCGGAGGTACGTAGAGGATGCGGGGCTCCCCCACAGCACGGCAAGAGGCCTGCTGCGTGAGTTGGAGGGCGGCAGCGTCCCGGTGCACAGCTGCCACCTGAGGCCGGATGCGGTGCTGGAGGGAACGGAGTACGGCGGGGTGGAGATGCGCGGGGTGTTCGACTCCCAGTATCTTCCGCGCGCCCTGGAGGAAAAGGAAGAGGAGGAGGGCGGAGGCCGATTCATCGAGGCCCGGCAACTGGACTCGAATTTCAACATGCTCAAAGGGGGGCTGGAGCTGGCGCTGGAACAGCACCGCCGTCTCTCGGAACTGAGCCTTGCGCTGGAGCGCAGCGAGAACCTCCTCCCGGCCTCCGTGCGCTCCATCGAGGAGATCGAGGGCCAGCCCTACGTCTACGATATCGGGGTGGAGGAGACGGAGAACTTCCTCACCGGCGACGGCATCTTCGCCCACAACAGCCAGGTGGTGTTCACCGACTTCAACCTCTACTGGAACGTGCCGCGCCATTTCCGCGACACCCCGGCCATCGGGCCGGGCGGAGAGTACACCGGCAAGACCTACAAGGATTACGAGAAGGAGGCCCAGACCTTCCTCAAGGCGCTCTTCGAGGTCTACCTGGAGGGGGACGCCATGGGCAAGACCTTCGTGTTCCCCAAGCCCCTGCTGCACATCAACGAGGACTTCTTCCGCACCGAGGGCCACGAGGAGTTCCTGGACCTGGCGTGCAAAGTCGCCTCGCGACAGGGCATCACCTATTTCGTGTTCGACCGCGGGGACGAGATAACCGTCTCCCAGTGCTGCAGGCTCAAGTTGAGGCTCAAGGAGCAGGACCTGCAGGAGACCATGACCCCGGAGCGGATGCGCTTCTCGGCCCTCCAGAACATCACCATCAACCTCCCGCGCATCGCCTACAAGGCCAACGGCTCGGACGAGGTGCTGTTCCACGAGCTGGAGAAGGCCATGCAGATGGTGGCCAAGGCCCATCTTCAGAAAAAGGAGTTCATCTCCAGCCTTATGGCCCTGGGCATAAAGGGCCCGCTCTCGGTGCTCTGCGACGACAAGGACGGCGAGCCTTACCTACGCCTCGACCGCCTCACCTACCTGGCGGGGCTCCTGGGGCTCAACGAGATGGTGCAGTACCACACGGGCATGGAGCTACACCAGTCCCAGGAGGCCCTGAAGTTCGGGCTCAAGGTGGTGGCGCATATGAACCTCACCTGCAAGCGCCTCTCCGAGGAGTACGGCATCAACATGGTGCTGGAGGAATCCCCGGCGGAGTCCAGCGGCTACCGCCTCGCCAAGCTGGACATGAAGTACTATCCCGCCCAGGCCATGCAGGTGCTCAAGGGGGATATCGAGCGCGACGAGTTCTACTACACCAACAGCGTCCACCTCAACGTGGAGGCGGACATCGACTACATCGAACGGGTGCAGAAGCAGAGCCTCTTCCACCCCCTCATCGAGGCGGGGGCCATCTGCCATATATGGCTGGGAGAGCACGAGCCGGATCCCGCGTCCATAAAGAACTTCGTCATCAAGACCTTCCGCAACACCCATTCCTCCCAGATCGCCTTCTCGCCGGAGTTCACGGTGTGCAACGACTGCCGGCGCACCCACCGCGGCCTCCACCAGGCATGCCCGCACTGCGGGTCGGAGGACGTTTACGGCATCACGCGCATCGTGGGCTATTTCTCCAAGATAACCACCTGGAACAAGGGCAAGGTGGGGGAGCTCAAGGACAGGGTCCGCACGAGCCTGAAAGGAGGTATGGAGGGTGCAGCATCTGAAGGTGTTCGTTAAGCAGGACTGCAACAAGTGTCCGGCCGCCAAGGAGATCGCCGGTCGTTTTCCCCGCACGGAGATATACGACATCGAGGAAGTGGACGGGCTGGCGGAGGCGGCGTTCTACAGCGTGCTCTGCACGCCCTCCATCATCGTGGTCGACGACAGCGGGCGCGAGGTGCATGCCTGGCGCTGCGAGGTGCCCTCGCCGCGCGACGTGGCGGAGCACCTGAACTGAGGGGCGAGATGTCCGCCTTCCAGCGCGTCAGGGGCCTTCAGCCCGCCAGCATGATCGACTGGCCGGGGAAGCTGTGCAGCGTGATCTTTCTGGGCGGGTGCAATTTCCGCTGCCCCTACTGCCACAACCCGGAACTGGTGGAGGAAAAGGATAGCGGGGAGGCGCTGGTATGGGGTGAGGTGCTCCGCTTCCTACAGGGCCGCAGGGGGTGGATTGACGGCGTCGCCATCACCGGAGGGGAGCCCTGCATCCACGCCGACCTGCCGCTCATGTGCGCGGAGCTACGCTCCCTGGGTTTCGCGGTGAGGATCGATACCAATGGGTCGCGGCCCCAGGTCTTGCGGAACATGCTGCAGGGCGGCGTCCTGGACGCGGTGGCCATGGACCTGAAGACCTCCCTGGAGCGCTACCCCGGGGTGGTGAGGCGCCCCGTGGACCCCGCGGCAATCCGCGCCTCCGCGGAGGCCATCCTGGAGTGCGGGCTGGAGCACGAGTTCCGCTGCACGGTGGTCCCCGGCCTGGTGGGGTTCGAGGACCTTGAGGAGCTGGCGCGCATGATCAGGGGGGCGTCCTCCCTGGTGCTGCAGCAGTTCCGTCCCCAGGTCACCCTCGATCCGGAGTACAGGGGCGCCCGAGGGTACGAGGACGAGGTGCTGGCGCGTTGGGCGGAGATGCTCTCGGAGTACGTCCCCACCAGGGTCAGGGGCCTGGTGGGGATGCGGGCTTCGTGAGGTCCGGGGTTGGAGAGGCTCCCTCGCCTGCGCGTCGCGGCGGCGGTGACGCGCGAGGGCAGGCTGCTCCTGGTCAGACACCGCAAAGGGGAAGAGGAGTATTACCTCCTTCCCGGGGGAGGAGTAAAGTGGGGTGAGAGCATGACGGAGGCGCTGCATCGGGAGGTGCGCGAGGAGACCGGTCTGGAGGTGCAGGCCGGGCGCCTTCTCTGCGTGAGCGAGACCCTGTACCCGGACGGCTCCCGGCATATCGTCAACCTGGTGTTCAGGGGAGTTGAAAGGGGAGGGGAGCTGAGGCCCTCGTCGGATCCTCGGGTGGAGGGATGCGCCTTCGTGGAGCTGGACGAACTGGCGGAGTTGAGGTTCTACCCCCCCATGGCGGCTTTTCTGCAGCGCGCCTGCGCGCCCGGCTACCGCGGAGGGGGCATCTACCTGGGAGCCATGTGGAGGGATTGACTTGGAAAAGGATGGTAGCGGAGCCTCGCAGCGCGACCCCTTCGCCGATCCCAGCGCCCTGCTGAGGGAGGGCGACCCGGCGGATATCGCGGAGCGCACGGGAGTGCCCTTTCGGGACGGCGCGTTCAGGCTCTCCTTCCTGCGCTGGGAGCTCTCCGTCACCCACCCCGAGCTCGCATTCAGCGCTCCCAGGTTCCTGGACACCTATGTGGTCAGGCTGCTGGCCTTCCTCTATCTGGCAAAGGCCAGGGCGGGCCCCCTGGCCAGCCGCTGGATCCCCTACCGCGAGCTCAAAGACGGCCTCTTCTACTCCAAGAGCTTCGCGGAGACGGTGGAGGAGAAGCTCTGCCGCAGGTTCGGCGAGGACCTGGAGGGCATGGCCGCCGCCTGCGAAGCCCTGGGCGGCAGGAGGGTGGACCAGGGTGACCTGGGGTTGGTCCTCAACACCCTGCCGCGCCTTCCCCTCCTCATCATCGCCTGGAAGGGAGACGAGGAGTTCCCCCCCAACCTCCGCATCCTCTTCGACGCCTCGGCCACCGACTACCTCAACGCCTTCGAGCTGCGCATGCTCTGCGGGGAGGTGAGCAGCCGCATCATAGCCGTGGCCGACGGCAGGCTGGAGCTGCCTCCTCCGGAAGAATAGGGCGGGGGCCGCTCTGGCGTAGCCGCGTCTCCATGCCGGTCAGGGGACCGAGAGGCAGGCACCACGGATGGCGGCGGTATGCACAGGCGTGCGTTTAAAAGTAGAGATGGAGGAGGAGGAGGAGGAGGAGAGCGCGTACCCGCGAAGAGGTCCCCTGAAGCGGATGGCGGAAAGTATTTCATCTCCCTGTCCATATAGTCTATAATAAACTAGTTAATAATAAAACAAGGGGAGTGTGATGGCGACCTCGAGGACGGCGGCCATGATCCTCGGCCTGCTGGCGGAGGGAGAGAGGCACGGCTACGAGCTGCTGCGGGAGATGGAGGAACGTGGGCTGCTGCGTTGGACCCGCGCCAGCCGGGTCTCCGTGTACAAGAACCTCGCCCGCCTCGAGGAGGAGGGCTGCCTGGTATCCTGGCGAGAGAAAGACGGCAACCTGCCGGAGAGGATCGTCTACGGCATAACCGCGGAGGGAGAGCGCAGGCTCAAGGAGATGCTCTACGACCTCTGCTCCTCCCGCGAGCCGCTGCGCATGGACTACGCGGTGGGCGCGGCCTTCCTGGAACGCCTGGAGGCGGGAGAGGCGCGGGAAGCCCTGGAGGCGAGGAGGGAGTTCCTGCGGGGGCAGATCAAGCGCCTGGCGCGGGAGAGGGAGATGCTGGCGGGCCTGGACGATGAGGTCCTGCAGTCCATAAGGGAGCGCGAGATAGGGGCATACCGCGAGGAACTGCGCTGGCTGGACCGCCTTGAGGCATCCCTTGGCGGGAGGGCGGGAAAACGGCCCAGGGGGGCAGGGAGGTGAACCGCGCCCGTTGCCTCGTCGCCGGAAACCGGGCGGAGAGAGATTCGTGATCGGACGCCGCAGCTGTTATCATAAAGGTGGTGCAGGAGGCGCAGAGGAGTCCTTTTGAGCAAAGACGAGAGGGCCAGGAAGATACTGGACGAGGCGGAACGGCTCGCCTTCGAGGTCGGATATCGGCGTTTCAACATGGATGACCTCTCCCAGAGGCTGCGCATCAGCAAAAAGACCATCTACGAGGCCTTTTCCTCCAAGGACGAGCTCTTCACCACCGCCCTCAACCGCCGGGCGGGAAAGATCCTGCGGCGCGTGCAGGAGATCGTGGACCTCCGCGCCGACGCCATGACCAAGCTCTACCTCATGAGCAAGCACGTGGTCGATGAGGTCTCGCACATCAAGCCTTCCTTGGTCAAGGAGGTGGAGACCTATTTCCCCGACGTCTTCGACGTCTACGGGGATTTCTACCGCAAGATCGTCGCGGGCCTCACCGCCATCATCGAGGAGGGGGTGAGGAACGGTGAGTTCCGCACCGACGTGAACCCGGTGGTCTTCGCCTACATGGTGCAGGGCATAGTGGACCTCTCCAGCAGTCCCTATCTGCTCATCGAGAGCGGGTTGAGCCTGGACGAGGTCTACACCGCCTTCATGAAGATCCTCATGGAGGGCATCGTGAAAAAGAACGGGACGGCGGAGGCGCGGAAGGAGGATGGCGAGAAGTCACGCGGCGTTTCCTCCTGCGGAACCGCCTGAGCGGGGGGCGGATCAGGCGGAGCGGAACGGGAGGGGGAGCGAAGGCGAAAGGTCCGCCGGCGAGGCGGGAGACGCCTGCAGGAAGCCGCTTCCAGCCCGTATGTCTCCCGCGCGCGCAGGCGCGGAACGCGGCACGTGAGGGCCGTATTCGCCCGCGCGGCGTAGGTGGGGTGCAGCGAGAGAGGGTATGGGGACAGAAGAAGGCGGCAAAGCCGCGGTCCCGCGTCTTCCCCCGGCGCACCCGGGAAAAGAGTGCCCTTGAGTCCGCTCCCGGCGCCGTACGGGAATGGGCGGCGGAAATATGGAGGGTTCAGGGTTGCAAGGGGCGTAAAAACTGATAAACTGTATTCAGTTTTTTAGTTTCCACGTTAAAGCCGAATTGTCAGGATATCAGAAAAGACGGCGGGGGGTTTTCGAACGGCGCGGTACCACCGAAGGGCATCCGCGGCGGAGGCGGAAGGCGGGCCGGTGGGGGACGGGCTTCGGAGACGCGATATACAAACGAAGGACCCCCGCGGTGACCTCCGGAAGCATCCGCGGCGGAGGCGGAAGGCGGGCCGGTGGGGGTTTGTCGGGAAAACGATACGGGGAAGAGCACAAGGGTTGGAGCTAAGCTTATACGAGGAACGAGGTCAGGACCTCTATGGACGTACGATCGAAGATCGAAGATGTGACCCCGGGAGTGCGCGGGATCATCGCCGCCGACCCCTATGCGGCGCGCATCGGAGCCGAGCTGAAGGAGATAAGACCGGGCTGGGCCAGGGTGTCCATGCGCCTGGACGAGGCACATCTCAACTTCATGGGCATGGTGCACGGAGGAGTGATGTTCTCCCTGGCCGACGTGGCCTTCGGGGCGGCGGCCAACTCCTTCGGCACCAGGGCGATGGCCTTGACGGTGAACGTTGATTTCCTGGCCGCTCCCGAGGTGACGGGGGAGATGACGGCCGAGGTGGAGCTGGTCACCAGGGCGGGAAAGATGGGCTATTACCGCATGGTGGTCACCGACGCCCGGGGCACGGTGGTGGCTAAGTGCCAGGGTTGGGCCTACCATACCGGCAAGCCCCTGCGAGACGAGGGGGAGGGGAACGGCCGGTGAACCGGGCCGGGGAGGTCCGGACCCTCGAAAGAGACCGGGGGTTGCCGGAGGCATTAACTCCCCTGACGGGGGAAGACAGTCCGGCAGGGGGAAAGACGTCCGGGGGTAGAGAGGGGACGGTCGGACCGGGAACTCATCTCCGCGCACCGCGGCCGGAGGGGATCACGGCGGAGGAGAGTATCCTGCCGGCACTGAGCCCGGCGGAGCGGCATAAAGAAGGCGGAGTCGCGGCCTGACCACGACGCGGCGCGGGATGGTGCAGGGGTTACGGCCATAGGGAAAGAGTTTTCAGGGGAGCCCGCGTCCCGGGCACCCCATGGCGAGTCGGCTTCAGATGGCGAGTGGAAGGAGTGCCTATGTCTCTGGAGGGAAAGGTCGCGCTGGTGACGGGCGGTTCCGGAGGGCTCGGCAGGGTACACGGCCTGGTGCTGGCGGAGCACGGGGCGGACGTGGCCCTGGTCTACAACCGCAACGAGGCCAAGGCCGCCGAGGTGGTGAAGGAGATCGAGGAAAAGGGGCGCAGGGCCTTGGCGGTGAAGATGGACCTCGCGGACGAGGAGTCCATCGTGCAGGGCGTGAAGAAGGTGGAGAGCGAGCTGGGGGGAGTGGACATCCTGGTCAACAACGCCGCGGCGGGGATCGTGCGCGCCATCACCATCACCGATATGAGCAAGGAGGACTGGGACGCCGACGTGGCGGTGAACCTCACCGCACCTTTCCTGCTCATCAAGGCGGTGTTCCCCGGCATGGCCGAGCGGGGCTGGGGGCGCATCATCAACGTCTCCTCGGTCACGGGGACCATGGGAGGCTTCGGGCAGTGCAGCTACGCCGCCACCAAGGCGGGGCTCATCGGGCTGACCAAGACGGTGGCCCTGGAGGGAGCGCGCAAGAACATCACCTGCAACGCGGTGGTGCTGGGGGTGTTCGACGCGGGCAGCTTCTACGACGTGGCGGAGCCCTTCCGCGAGCGCATCATCAAGCGCGTGGCCATGCGCCGCTCCGGCGATCCCCGCGAGCTCTCCGAGGTCATCGCCTTCCTGGCCTCGGAGGAGGCCAGTTTCCTAACCGGTGAGGCCATCGAGGTGAGCGGGGGGATCAGCCTCTTCACCTTCTAGGGGCCCGTTTTACATGCCTGCCGTGCTCGGCGTGGAAAGATGGGCGTGATGAGGCAGGCCGGGCGAGCGGCAGCGGAAAGGAGACGCAGGCGACGGGGACGGGGCGCGGGCCGCAGGGCGACATGTCGGCGGAGTTCACGGAACGTGCTCGAGGCGGTGCGCAGGCCGTGAAAGTGATGGCAGAAGATGGTAAGAGGACCGCAGGGCCGGCCTGTGAACGGTACAGAGATGGGGCGACTGCGGACGCCGGCATGGGGGCAGCATGCGGGCACTCCGAAGGCCGGACCGTGAGGCGGGAAATGAGATCGGAACGGGACCGGTAAGGCCCCATGCGGCTCCCGGGAACACGGCCGGAAAGGCCGGGGAGAGGGCGCAAAGAACACGGATGGGATTCTCTCGAGGGAACGGAGGAAGCGAGATGGGATTCATACTCAAGCCGGAGCACGAGGCACTGCGCGGCGAGATCCGCCGCCTGGCGGAGGAGAAGATAGCGCCCCGCGCGGCGGAGATAGACCGCAGCGGGGAATACCCCTGGGACATCCAGAAGCTGCTGGCCTCCCAGGGACTGCTGGGGTACGCCATCCCCGAGGAATACGGCGGGTCCGGGGCCGACCTGCTCTCCTGCTGCATCGTGGGCGAGGAGCTGGCCCGGGTCTGCGCCAACTCCTCCCTCATCTTCGTGGTGCAAAAACTGGCCGCCTACCCCATCATCATCGCGGGCTCCGAGGAGACCAAGCGCAAGTACCTCCCCGACGTGGCCTCGGGGGAGAAGCTGGCGGCCTTCTGCCTCACGGAGAGGGACTCGGGGTCCGATGCCGGCGCCACCAAGACCACGGCGCGCCGGGAGGGCGACCGCTACGTCATCAACGGTCAGAAGTGCTTCATCACCAACGGTGGGCTGGCCAAGGTGCACTCGGTGTTCTGCATGACCGACCCTGAGAAGGGTTACCGGGGGATAAGCGCCTTCTGCGTGGGCGACGAGCCCGGGATATCCGTGGGCAAGATCGAGGACAAGATGGGCATGCGGGGGGCCCAGGTGGCGGAGCTCATCTTCGAGGACTGCGTGGTCCCGGCGGAGAACCGCCTGGGAGAGGAGGGGACGGGCTTCGTGACCGCCATGAAGACCCTGGACAACTCCCGTCCCCTGGTGGGGGCGCAGGCCCTGGGAATCGCCCAGGGAGCCCTGGAGGCCGCGGTGTCCTGGGCGAGGGAACGCAAGGCCTTCGGGAAGCCCATCGGCACCCTGCAGGGGGTGGGGTTCATGCTCGCGGACATGGCCACGGAGGTGGAGGCGGCGCGCCTACTGGTATATGAGGCCGCGGCCCTCGCCGACGCCGGCGCCCCCGACCTCAGCATCTATTCCGCCATGTCCAAGATGAAGGCCTCCGACGTGGCCATGCGCGTGACCACCGACGCCGTACAGGTCATGGGGGGCTACGGGTACATGCGTGACCATCCCGTGGAGCGCATGATGCGCGACGCCAAGGTCACGCAGATCTACGAGGGCACCAACCAGGTGCAGAGGCTGGTGATATCGCGTGCCCTGCTGAAATAGAGAAGTCGCATCCGATACTTTCGCGGGAGGTGCTGGAGATGGCGGAGATGGAGGAGATACGCAGGGGCCTCGAGGAATGGCGAGAGGCCAAGAAAGAGTGGCCGGAACGCAGGGAGGAGTTCAGGACCGACGCCGGGATCCCGGTGAAGGACCTCTACACGCCGCTGGACACGGAGGGCATAGACTACCTCAGGGACATAGGGTTTCCGGGCCAGCCTCCATACACCCGCGGCGTTTACCCCACCATGTACCGCGGCAGGTACTGGACCATCCGCATGTTCAGCGGCCACGGCACGCCCGAGGAGACCAACGACCGCTGGCGCATGCTCTACGAGGAGGGGGAGACGGGCTTCTCGGCGGCGGTGGATTCCCTCACCTTCTCGGGAGTGGACCCAGACCAGGAGGTGCACGGCGCCGCCCACGAGGTGGGCAAGGAGGGGGTGCCGCTCTATTCCATCCGCGGGGTGGAGGCCCTGGTGGAAGACCTTCCCATCGACCGCATGAGCGTCGCCCTGGTGGTGGAGCCCATGACCTCGGCGGCGGTGACCTCCATGTACTTCAACGTGGCCAAGGAGCGCGGGCTGCGCAAGGAACAGCTGGCGGGGACCACCCAGAACGACATCCTCACCATGACCATCGGGTACATCCCTTGGGGCTCGCTGCGGCCCGCCGACCTCCTCAAGCTGGCCTGCGACCTCATCGAGTACTGCACGGCCATGAAGGAGGCGCCGCGCTGGAACCCCATCAACTTCACCACCTACAACTACCGCGAGGGGGGCATCGACGCGGTGCAGGAGATCGGCATGGGGCTGGCCAACGCCGTGGCCCACATCGAAGAGCTGCTCCGCCGCGGCTGGAAGATCGACGATTTCGTGCACCGCCTGGCCTTCCACCTCTCCGCCCACCGCGATTTCTTCGAGGAGATCGCCAAGTACCGCGCCGCCCGCAAGCTCTGGTACCGTCTCATGAAGGAGCGCTACAAGCCCGAGAACCCGGAGGCCTACCGCTTCCGCTTCCACGTGCAGACGGCGGGATGTTCCCTCACCGCCCAGCAGCCCATGGTGAACATCATCCGCACCGCCTACCAGGCCCTGGAGGCGGTGCTGGGGGGCACGCAGTCCCTGCATACCAACTCCTACGACGAGGCCATCTGCCTGCCCTGCGAGGAGTCGGTGCGCCTGGCGGTGCGCACCCAGGAGCTCATCCAGGAGGAGACGGGGGTGGCCAACGTGGTGGACCCCCTGGCGGGCTCCTATTACGTGGAAGCCCTCACCCGCGAGCTGGAGGAGAGGATCTGGGACTACTTCCTGCGCATCGAGGAGATGGGGGGAGTGGTGGAGGCCCTCAATACCGGATGGCTCTTCAACGAGATGAGCAAGGCCTTCAACAAGCGCCGCCGCGACCAAGAGTCGGGCGAGGAGCGCATCATCGGCGTGAACTGCTACGTCATGGAGGGCGAGGAGCCTACCCCGCCCTTCCGCACCAACCCTCGCGCGGCGGAGATCGAGAAGGAGCGCCTGCGCGCCCTGCGGGCGGAGCGAGACGATCGCAGAGTGGCGGCCCTCCTCGACCAACTTCGGGGGGTGTGCGAGCGCCGGGAGAACGTCCTGCCGGTGGTGAGCGAGCTCACCGCCGCCGGAGCTACCCTGGGGGAGATCACCGGGGTATATCGAGAGGTCTGGGGCATCTGGCAGCTGCCCTTCGTGGCCTGAGAGGAGGGCGGAGATGGAAAAGAAGACCAGGGTGCTGCTCTTCAAGCCCGGTCTCGACGGCCACTGGCGGGGCATCATGACCGTATCCAAGGCCCTCTCCGAGGCGGGCATGGAGACCATCTTCTTCGGTTTCAAGACCGTGGAGGGGGTGGTGGAGGCGGCCATCCAGGAGGACGTGGACGTCATCGGCTTCTCGGTGCATTCAGGCGCTCACCTGGAGTGGGCGAGGGAGCTGGTGCGGGAGCTGGACGAAAAGGGAGTGCGCGGAGATTTCCTCCTCCTCATCGGGGGGGTCTTCCCCGAGCAGGACCACGCGGAACTCATGGAGATAGGCATAGACGGCGTCTTCGGACCCGGTACGGTGACTGCGGACATCGTGAAGTTCATCGAGGAGAACCTCAAGCGCAGGGTCTCGGGGTGAGACCGGGCCGCGCGGGCGGCGTGACGGGGGGCGGAAGGAAGGGAACGCCGGGTCCCGCGCCCGCGGGAGAGGGAAGGCGGCAGAGGTCCGCGGCCGCCGGAGGACATGGGAACTCGGTACCCGGAAGTCGGATTCGGCAAGGAGGTCGGGTGATGTCGGGCAGCAGCAGGAGAAGGATCGGAAGGGGAGTGGCCATCGTCGGCGCGGGCATGTCCAACTTCGGCATGTTCCCCGACAGGGACTCCAAGGACCTGTTCGCCGAGGCCTTCAGCGAGATGTTGGCCAGCGTGGACAAGGGGTTCGACCCCGCGGACATCCAGGCGGCGTGGATCGGCAACTTCAGCAACGACTTCTTCGTGCACCAGGCGCACTGGGGGCCGATCATCGCCGACCTCACGGGCATCGTGCCCCGGGCGGTGACCAGGACGGAGGGGGCCTGTGCCTCCAGCACCCTGGCCATGCGTGACGGCCTCATGGCCATCGCCTCGGGCATGTACGACATCGTGCTGGCGGGCGGGGTGGAGGAGATGTCCAAGTGCACCACCGAGGAGGTGACGGAGGGGCTGGCCCTGGCCACCTCGCCCTACGAGGGAGAGGCGGGCTACACCTTCCCCGGGGTCTTCGGGGCCCTGGCCACCGCCTACTTCCACAAGTACGGCGCGGGGCGCGAGCACCTCATGAACATCACCATCAAGAGCCACGAGAACGCCCCCCTCAACCCTAAGGGCCAGTTCAAGCAGACCATCCGCGACCTCATGGAGGCGAGGAAGGCCAGGGCGGCCAAGAAGGGCGAGCCGGTGCCCGACTGGGCGGACGAAAAGGAGGCCCTCTTCGACCCCCGCTTCAACCCCCCGGTGGCCTGGCCCATGCACCTCTTCGACTGCTGTCCCATCTCCGACGGCGCGAGCTGCATCCTCATGGTCGCCGAGGAGCTCGCCAAGAGCTTCACCGACAACCCCATCTACATCGTGGGGTTCGGCCAGGGCAGCGGGAGGGGGCTGCACGCCTGCCCCAGCCTCACCTCCTTCGAGGCCAACAAGCAGGCGGCGGCGGAGGCCTACGGCATGTCCGGGCTCACCCCCAAAGACGTGCAGTTCGCTGAGGTGCACGACTGCTTCAGCATCGCGGAGCTCATCCACATCGAGGACCTGGGCTTCTTCCCGGAGGGCGAGGGCTACAAGGCCATCGCCGAGGGCGAGACGCGCCGGGAGGGCCGCATGCCCATCAACACCTCAGGGGGCCTCAAGTGCAAGGGGCACCCGGTGGGGGCCACGGGCACGGCCCAGATGTACGAGGTCTGGAAGCAGTTGAGGGGAGAGGCTGGGGAGCGCCAGATCCCGGGCCGGGACCTCTATATCGGGGCCACCCAGAACCTGGGAGGCACCGGAGGCACCTGCACCTTCACCATCTTCGAGAGGAGGTAGGGAAAATGGAGGAGAGGCCTTTCAGCGACATCTCATACCGCAAGTTCCTCGAGGAGGAGAAGTTCATGGGCTCGCGCTGCCGCAAGTGCGGTCAGATATACGTGCCCCCGCGCCGCTTCTGCCTGGAGTGCCGTTCGGAGGACATGGAGTGGCACGAGATGAAGGGGGAGGGGGAGCTGGCCGCCTTCACCTGCATCTCCATCGGGCCGTCCTTCATGATCGAGGAGGGGTACGACCGCAAGAACCCCTACTGCACGGGGGTGGTGACCCTGGTGGAGGGGCCGCGCATGGTGGCGCGTATCGAGGGCGTGGACGCGCGCAATCCCGAGTCCATCAAGATCGGGACGCCCATGAAGGTGGAGTTCCTGCACCGCGGGGAAGGGGACAAGGCCCGAACCTTTCTGGCTTTTCGTCCCGCCTGAGGCGCGGAGGAGCCGACGGTGAGGCCCGGGGTCCGTGTCGGCATGGACCCGGGCTTCTCTTTCCTGTCCGCCATGTCCGTCGAGTGCCCAGTTGCCGGGGCCTGGCGGCGATCTCGCAGGCGATTCTCGCGGGCAGGGGAGAATGCGCCGCCGCCGGGGTCCCGGTCTCCGTTCCGTCGCCGGTCCGTGCCGCCGGAAGGAGGCCGGCGTCGGTCCGAAGACGACACGTCTTCCGCCATGGACGCCTGCGGATGCGGCGGGGCATGTAGACGGGAGGAACAAGGGCGATGTGCGGCTCACCCGCCTCGAGGCATCCCGCTGAGAGCCCGGCAGGACCCGAGTGACAAGACAGATTCGCGTAGTCCTCGAAGGGCAGCGAAGGGCCGAGACTTTGAAGGCCTCGCAGGACCCGAAAGCCAAGACGGGGACACGCGCCCGTACATGTGCGCGGGTCTCCCGACCGCAGCATTGATAATAGTTAATATGTAACTAGTACATAATAAACTATAATATATAGCATTTGGGCCCGATATCGAGAGAGCCGGCCGTTTTGCGCCGAGCGCCGTCCATACGCCCGCCGGGACGCAAAAGGGCTTCCGCCGCGGATGCTTGCAGGCTTTATGGAGCCCGGGATGCGCTGATCTCTACCCGCAGGGTGCCGTCCTTTTCGCGCTGGTAGGCACATTCCGAGCTCATGCCCGTCAAGACGTCGTAGATGCCCTGCATGATGCCCGCAACCAGCAGGGGAGGGATGGCGTTCTCCACAACCGCCCTGATGCCCTTGCGGGTGAGGTTGAACTCCACCAGGTTGCCCATGCCCCGCAGGGCGATCTGGCGCGTGAGGTAGTCGGGGCTCTGTTCCACCTCCCGGCGGTGCAGTATGTCGGCGACGTACTGGCGCTGCGCCTCCACGATGTGGTGGCCGAGGTCCTCGCCCAGCTCCGCCTCCAGCTCCCGGAACACGGAGTCGATGTCCTCCGCGCCCAGCACCGCCATATGCCTTCCCGTTGCGGGGTCGGTGATGGTGCCGGCCTCCAGGTCCCACCTGAAACGGGCTATATCCTCCGGGATGCCGCAGGCGGGGCAGAGGTCGTAGGAGAGCTTGCCGGGCTTGCGGGGGATGACCACGCGCACCAGGCGCGAGGCGATCTCCTCTTCCACCTCCGGCCCCGGGGTCACGGTGATGAGGTGTCCGCCGTCCTTCTCCTCGATGTGGAGCTGCGCGGGCAGCCCCTCCACGCGGTTGAACACCGCCGCGAGGTCGCCGCAGAAGAGGGTCTCCGAATAGATGTTCCTCCCGAAGACCTTTATGTATTCGCCCGCCTTGAAGTCCACCAGCTCGTAATGCCCGTAGCCGAGCAGCGCTCCCCGGGCGGAGATGGTCTCGTAGACCTTGCGGCGCAGGAAGGCCTTGATCACGGCCAGCTTAAACCCCGAGAACATCCCCTCCAGATAATGGTAGGTGGACTTGCGCTTGCCCTCGATGGCGATGCGGTCCACGGACACTCCCAGCAGAGACTCCAGGTTGGCGAGCAGCCTCTTCATCCCCTCCGCCTCGTAAAAGATCACGCGGTGGTCGGGGTTCCTGGTCTGGGTGATGGTCCCGTCGGGATTCCAGGAGTTCTCGCGCGAGAACTCTTTGGGCACCCCGCACCTGGGGCATCTCCTGGCACCGGACATCTCTCCCTCCCTTGATCGAGCTTCCGCCAGTTAATGAACATAACCTATATGTTTGTCTGTATATGTTATATCGATACCTTTATTCATATACTTCGTCCCCTGGCCCCGAATCCCTTAAACGGCCGCGCCATTTCCCGTCCGTTCCCGAACCGTGCGCGATGCCGCATTTGAGCGGGGCATTCGGCATGCGCGGAGGCGCGTCTTTGTCCGCCCGGCCCTCGGAGCCCGTGTTCATGAATCCGGTCTCCGCGCGCTCACCGCGGGCGCGAGGGAACGATGCGGGCTCGAAGCCATCCGCGCCCCTTTTGCCGATGATCGTCAGATCGCATGAAGAGCTTGGGAGGGAACATCGATCGCAGACCCTTTTTTGTGCGGCGGCTTTGCTGCGGCGTTCAACCGCGCGGAAAGACGGCCCTAGGGGCTGCATATGAGGAGGGAGGTTCCTTCATGGCGAGGGATTTTACGGCCACCCCTGCTTGGCGACGCCCCTCCGCCAACTGTGGACCTCCTCCCCGCAGGCGATATCCGCGAGAACGACCCCTGTCGCCGCGCACGTAGCGAGATAACCGGGGTGGAGATACATACCGCCGATAATGTATCTTATGTTAAGTTACTGTATTTCTATAGCTCTAACGACTGGGCCTGTTCCCTGAGCTCGCGCCGCAGGATCTTCCCCGCCCCGCTTGCCGGAAGCGCCTCCACGATCTTCACCATGCGTATCTTCTTGTACGCCGCCAGCTTGCCGTTGGCGTATTCCAGTAGCTCATCCTCGCTGGCCGATGCACCGGGCCTGAGCTCCACGAAGGCTATGGGGATGTCTCCTGAGCGCTCGTCGTACTTTCCCACCACCGCCGACTGTGCCACCGCGGGATGGGAGTTGAGGACCTCCTCCAGGTCGCGGGGATATACGTTGTATCCCTTGTAGATGAGCATGTCCTTCTTGCGGTCCACGATATAGACGTAGCCGTCCTCGTCGAACTTTCCGATGTCCCCGGTGTACAACCAGCCGTCCCTCAGCACCTCCGCCGTCTCCTGGGGCTTTCTCCAGTAGCCCTTCATCACTTGGGGGCCCTTGATGCATATCTCGCCTATCTCCCCCACCGGCATCTCCGCCTCGCCCTTCTCGGGGTCCACGATCTTTATCTCCGTGTCCTGCATGGGCAGGCCCACGGAGCCGAGGCGGAACCCCTCGCGGGAGGGCGGGTTGGCGCAGCAGCCCATGGTGCACTCCGAGAGCCCGTAGGCCTCGCAGATCACCCCGGGGATCTTCTCCATGAGGGTCTCCAGGAGGTGGTGCGGGATGGGGGCCGCCCCCGAGGCCACCAGGCGGATGTCCGACATGTCGATCTCCGCGAAGAGGGGATGCTCCACCAAGGGCACGAAGAGCTGGGGGGCTCCCCCGAAGACGGTGGCGCGGAACTTGTTGATGGCCTGCAGGTATTCCGCGGGCTCGAAGCGGGGAAAGACCACCAGGGTGTTGCCCCCGAGCAGCTGCATGGTGAGGTAGCCGATGGCCCCCATGGCGTGGAACCACGGCACCACGATGAGGGAGATCTCCGCCGCGCGGCGGGCTGGGTGGTCCTCATCCCGGTCTCCCTCCTCGCGCTTCACAAGGAACTTGCCGTCCTCGTAGAGGACGTCCCCGCCCCCGAACCAGTAGGCGAACTGGCAGCAGTTGACCACCGCGTTGTAATGGGTGATCATCACCCCTTTCGGGGTTCCCGTGGTGCCCCCCGTGTAAGCGATGTGCGCAAGGTCCTCCCGGACGTCGAACTCCACCTGCGGCGGCTCGGGAGGGTAGTCGGCGACCAGGGACACGAAATCAATGGCCCCCTCGGGAACCGGCTGCTTCTGCAGCATCTTCACGGGGGCGGAGAGCGGCGGGTAGCAGTCGGCCAGGCTCACGATGACGGTGCGCTTCACCGGCGATCTGGGGATCACCTGCTGCGGCACGCCGAAGAGCAGATCCAGGCCGATGAAGGTCTCCACCTCGGCGTCGTTGAGCTGGAAATCTATCTCGCGCTCCGCCAGTAGCGGGCTCATGGGGACGAAGATGGCCCCCGCCTTGAGCAACCCGTAATAGGCGATGGCGAACTGGGGGCAGTTCGGGAGATGGACGGCCACGCGATCCCCCTTCTTCACCCCCAGGGAGACCAGGGCGTTGGCGAAGCGGTCCGAGAGGGCATCCAGCTCCTGGAAGGTGATCTCCATACCCCCGAAGACGATGGCGTTGCGCCACGGCCACTGTAAGGCCGCCGAACGAAGGATCTGGAACACCGGGACCTCGGGATAAGTGAGGGTCTTCGGCACTCCTTTGGGCCAGCACTTGTAGTTCTTCTCCATGACATCCCTCCCTTTCGTCATCGCCTTACGTTGCGGCCCTGTCGCCGCGGGATGCTGAGCGGCCGGCCGGGGAAAAATGGATGACATAAAGGAGCGCAATGCGCTTCCGCTGCTCTTTGCCGTGCCGTGATGTCGTGGTGCGGTCGTTCTCTCTACCCCTGCCGGCCCTCACGCTGACGGTGGGGCCTATGGGTATGATAACCCATAGGTGGGTGTGCCGTAAAACGCCGCTTTGATCTTCCTGCGGCATCCCCGCAAGGCGTCTTGGGAGTTGTCCCCTTTTCCCCGGCACCTCACCCGCGCGAGACCACCCTCCCGACCCCGCAGCCCCTGAAGGCCGACTCCACCTCGCCTCCACCTGAGGTGCTTTCCCCATCATGGGATCGAGAGACCCTCGCTCAAGCGCCTCTCCCCTCCCTCCGCGGCATGCGCCTCCCGCGTCGCCCTCTCGCCCTCGCAAGAAGCGCCCCTCGCGGCCTCAGCCTTCTCCCCCTCTCGCGGCGAGCGGCTCCACCGCCCCCGTACCGGTCCGGATCGACAAGCCCCATGGCCGCATGCTGCCTGCGGGCCTGTCTCCCCACCGTCTTTTTTCAGACCGCTTCTCCCGTGTCTCCAGGCCCCCCTGCGATGAAGCGCGCCCTTTCCGCGTTAAGCAATACTACCAAAAAGTACTCAGCAGAGCCTGAAAAGCCCTTTTTCTAATACCAAAGACCGATACAAAAGCCCGGTTTTCTGCCCGACAATACGAACTGGACTGATAAAAAAGTCCAACGCCCCACCCGGAAAGCAGCTGGCTCCCAAGGTCGGCTGCTTCCACCTTTGTAGGGGCTTTTCCCCGATGGGGGTCGGTATCCTTACGCTTCGGACACATCGATATCCCGGAAAGAGACCCTGTTTCGCTGCAACCAAAGGCCGTAGGCCCTATCCCACTTACAGACGAGCCGCGACCATCGTGCCTTCGAATAACGATTCCATATCTACACCCGGTAAAGGTGCTCTCGCTCCTCACAGGCGGCGTGGTGCGAAATGGCGAGCCTGCAGGTCGTGACATGTTTGAGACCCCGGGCTCGGCGTGTGGTCAATGCGGGTGCGGTTCGATCTCACCGCCGTTTACGGTCGCGGGGGTCCTCCGCCTCGCCGCCTTTGCCGGAAAGGGGCCCGGAAGCGAGGCGGTCGTGGAAGGTCGCGTAGCGGTCGGTGATCACCCCGTCGCAGCCGGCCATGACCAGATCGCGCAGGGATTCAAGGGTGTTGACCGTCCAGGGGATGACCCGAAGGCCGGCGGCGTGCGCTTCCCCGACCAGCTCATCGTCCGTCGCCATGCTTACGGGCAGCAGCACCGCGGCTCCGCAGCCCGCCGCCTCGCGCAGCATGCGTTCATGCCCGATCTCGAACTGGCTAAGCAGGCCCAGCTCGGCGTCGACGCCGGTGGCGCGGAAGGAGCGCAGGAAATCCCCGTCAAAGGAGCTGATGAGCAGATAGGGAAAGTGAGGCGCGCCCTTGAGCTCTCGCGCAAGGATCCCCGGGTCGCATCGCTTGATCTCCAGGTTGAGGGAGCACCTTCCCCCCGCCACCTCCAGGTATTCACGCAGGGTGGGCACGTGGGGGGCGCGTTCCCTTATCTCCCGCATGTCCATGCGGGCCGCCAGGCCGAGGCCAAGGAAGGGGCCGTGAAGGATGACGGGCACGCCGTCCCTGGACATGCGCACGTCGGTCTCCAACATCTCCACGCCGTGATCGAGGGCTGCCTCCAATGCCTCCAGGGTGTTCTCGGGCCCAAAGCCCCTGCCTCCCCGGTGGACGATAAGGAGGAACTCTCTGCGCTCGACGCGACCGTCCTCGCTGATCTCGATGATCATCCGACAACCTCTCTCCTATCTCCGCTCTATGGTTCGGCATCGGAGGCCTCCCCTTTGAGTTTTCATGACACACCCGCCGCAGGCGGATCTCAGGCGAGCTGTTTTCTTTCTCCGTACTCCCCCGGGGGGCGCTGTTTGAGGTCAACCGGGTTTTTCTCTTCGGCGACAATAAGAATTCCCGTCCTATAAAGCCTTTTATAAGGACCTTTTATAAGGACATGGAGCCCTTCTTCGTATCACCTTCATCCCCGCCTTGAATCCCTGCCGGTGTTGCGTTGCTCTAGCCCGTAGGAAGGCGGATCGAGCTCAAGGATGATGGAACGATGAACCGGGCGCTCGATGCGGGCAAGGAAAAAGAACGCGGCTCGCCCGCCGGGCGTCTGCCGCCGCGCGCGGGAAGGATGCCCCGTTGCGTGGCCGTCGAAGATCGGGAACCGGTGCCCATCCCGTGCCCGTGGGAAGAGACCCCGTGCGTCGGCATCCATCGCCGCACGGCAGGGGTGAGCTCAGGTCTGGGAAATGATCTCGAGGGACAGCCATCCCCTGCGCGGGCCGGAACGTTCGAGGTAGTACCGCGCCAGCATATAGAGCGCCAGTACGAGGAGGGGCGTGATCACGCAGGCGAGGTATCCAGCGGGACTGCGCAGGTAATCGATGAAGATGCCTCCCTTGGGGATGACCACCCTCACCTCACCCGTGATGTGGCTCAGAGGTACCGCGAAAGGGTCCTCCTCGGGATTGTTGTCCCCCTTGGTCACCGCGTACACGGCGCCCTTTTCCTCCTCCAGGGCGACCACCCGGTGTACGACGCTCTGTTCGAGCTCCTCTGGGTCGGGGAAGACGACCACCTCGCCCACCTGCACGTCTTTATCGGCCTTCGGGGTCACCAGCACCGCGTCCCCATCCTTGATATGCGGGTACATGGAGTTGCCCTTCACCGGGCTCAGGGGAGAGATGGTGGCCTGGGCGATGATCAAAAAGTTGCTGGCGAGGGCGAAGACGAGCATGGCCATTACCGCGGTTCCCAGCAGCCGGGAAAGCACCCTTCCGAGACCTCCTTTTCTCAACTCGACCCTCCTTAGACCGCAGGCTTCTCGCTTTACCACAAGGCGGCTGCGTCGACGGCGCCTTGAAGGCCTTCTGTCGCCGGCGTCGCTCCGCTTACGCTATCAATCGATAGCCCGCGGCCGCTCTTTCATCACCACAATGGGCCATAAGAGCGCCTTTGCGGTATGAGCTTGGACATGGCGGTGCACGCAAGGGGCGTATGGATACCCACCCGTTCCCGTGGTGAGGAAGGGGTCCATCTCCGGCAGGGCGGGTATCATGAGATGCGGAGCCACGGACAAAGACCGCCGCCTCGTGGTCGCGATCACGAGGCGGCGGTCATGCCGACGTCATGCACGATAAAGTCGAGACCTGCGTTTGGTGGCCGGCAACCGGCTCGAATATGCTCTGCGTCCGAAGCGGCCCTCAGGCCTTCTCCTCCACGGTGGAGTTCAAGTCCCTGATCAGCGCATCAACGTCGATGCCGTGGGCGAGGGCGCCCTGCTCGATGTTCTCGAAACGCGCCACCGAACAGCCGATGCAGTGCAGGCCGTGCTCCAGGAACACCCTGATGGTCTCGGGGTTCTTCTCCACCACTTCCTGTATGGTCATGTCCTTGGTAATGGCCATCTTCTCACCTCCTTGACCTTCGTTTCCATGTGCATAGTTTAAGCCCTCGAGGCCGGTATGAACAGGATGTATTTCATGCCCCTTGCGAAGTGCCCGCTATGGGGCCTGGTCCTCGAGGAGCAGGTGCAGGTCGAGAAGGTCGTCCCAGGAGAGGGGCGGCTCTCCCCTGGCCTCCTTGTACTCTATGGGAGGAGTCAGGACCACGGGCCCACTGCCGTTCATGCGCATGAAGTCCACGAAGCGCCCGTCGGCCGGATAGGCCTGCGCCTCTCCGCAGAGGCCGCAGATGAAGGTGTAGAAGGTGCCGTCGCCGTCTCCGTGCTCCACTAGGAGGATGTCCTCGAGGGACAGGTTGACCTCACCGCACCTCCAGCAGCGCGACTTTACCCGGATCATCCCCTACCTCCTTTATACATTAATTATATTATTTACTATATAAATATATTGTTATATAATATCCTCGTCAAGCTCTTTTTTGGAGGTATGCGATGACCGTCTATGGCGAACGCATCGCCGATGTCTCCACGGCCCTGGCGGACCCCACCAGGCGCGAGATCATGGATTTCGTGATACGTTCCGAGAGCCCCCTCTCGGTGCGGGAGGTGGCCAGGCATTTCGGGCTACACGACAACGCCGCTAGGTTACACCTCGACAAACTGGTGAAAGGCGGGCTGCTGCGCGTGGTGCGCAGCAGGCAGAAACGCGGCGGAAGGCCGGCGCATCTCTACCGCCCCGGAGACGGGGACTGGGAGCTGAGCGTGCCTCCACGGCAGTACCGCCTGCTGGCGGAGATCATGGTGCGTGCCGTCTCCCGCGCGGGCGGTGGCGCGTCGCGCCGCGCGGAGGAGGAGGCCTTCGCGCTGGGCCGCGAGGAAGCAGCGCGGGCGGGCTCTCCCCTCGCCCGCCTCTCGCAGGGGTGCCCGCTGTCGGCCCTCAAGGAGGCCTGGGAGGAGGAGATGCGGCGCCGTGGGATGCGCTCCCGCATCGCGGAGCTGCCGCCCGGGAACCTGGTGGTGACCTTCCTCGGCTGCCCCTTCGGGGATATCCCCGGCGAGGGACGGGATTTCGTCTGCGAGGTGCACCGGCGCCTCGAGGAGGGTTTCTTGAGCATGGCGGGAGATTACCGTCTCGAGCGCGGCGAATCCCGCTGCGCCTTCAGACTCTCGGTCCTGGATGCCTCCCGCCCCTGAGCCCCGACGCAGTGGGCGCCGCGCCTCGCTGCCGCATCCGGTTCGGCGGTGCCCCGAAGCCGGTGCGACATGCGTCCGATCCCGGCAGCCGGCTCCCGGTGCCTCAGTCCGCGCTCTCGGGAGGGCTCTCGTCAAGGCCGATATGGTATTTGAAGAGCAGGTGCTGGAAGTCCTTGCGGTAGAAGATCTTGCAGCGGATCTCCGGGTAGAGCTCCTGGAGCCTGCGGATCTTGCGGTTCTTCTTGGTCACCAGTTTCTGGTTCATGGTGGTGATCTCGATGAAGAGGTCGAACTCCGGGAGGTAGAAGTCGGGGGTGAACTTTGACACCGGGTTGCCCTTCTTGTCCCACGCGATGTCGAAACTCACCGGCTCGTAGAGCCACCTGATGTCGTAAAAATCCAGCAGACGCGCGAACTCCTGCTCGCTGCGGTGGGCGAAACGCACCTCGTCCCATCGCCTGTATTCCAGGCCGTCCAGGGATATCGCTCCTTTTCTATCCCCGGAATCCATCTTCCCCTCCTGACGTGATGCCGGCGTCACCTGCGTCCCGTTGCGCAGCGCCCTCCCCGGCCTACCGCTGCCTCGGGCGCTTCTCGCTTCCCCGCACCTCTGCCTCCCCTGTAAACAATTATTGCCAGTACATCCAACAATATACCGCCCGCGGCCCGCTATCCTCCGCACCCCGTCCGCCCTCGCCTACCGTCAGGCGCCGGATAGAGCGGACACGGCTCTCTTGAGCCGGCGCGGGGAGGGAGAGATATGTGGCGCTGAATCCGCCGGGGTGGAAGCCGGAGACGTCCTGCCCGCCGCGCGGCCTGCCCTGCCGCCCCGCAAGGCGGGGCTTTAGAGGCCGTTCAGGTGTAGCGCCCGCCCTGCGCCCAGGTCCTGGAGGTGGCCATCTCCTCCAGCCTGGCCAGCTGCTCCACGGTGCCGATGGCCACGATGAAGTCGCCGGGGTCGAGCCTGATGTCCTTGGAGGGCTTGGTGTTGAACCCCACCCCGCGTTTCTTCACCGCCAGCACCAAGGCCCCGGATTCGGAATATATCTTGGCCCCCTCGATGGTCTTGCCGTCGAGATGTGAGTTGGGCTGCACCTCCACATCGTCGATGCGCCACTCCAGGTTCTCCACGTTGAACTCTATGTACTGCCCGCGCGTGACCAGGTCGAGGTAATCCCATACCGTGGGTTTGAGGAGCATGGCGGCCATGCGCCTGCCGCCGATGGAATGCGGGGAGATGACGCGGTCCGCACCCGCCCGGCGCAGCTTGGGCTCGGACTCCTCCGCATCGCAGCGGCTGACGATGAAGAGGTGGGGACAGAGCTCGCGGGCGGTGAGGGTGATGTAGAGGTTCTCGGCGTCGCTGGAGAGCGCGCTGACCAGCCCCTTGGCGTTCTCGATCCCCGCCTCCCGTAGGGTCTCGTCCGAGGTGGCGTCGGCCCTGATGACCAGGAAACCTTGCCCCAAGGCCCTCTCCGCCGCCTGGGGATCCTTTTCTATGATCACGAAGTCGGCGCCCGCGTCCCTGAGGTCAGCGGCGATGTGCTGGCCCACCCTCCCGTAGCCGCAGAGGATGTAATGCCCCACCATCTCCTCGATCTCTTTGCGCATCCTCCTCTCCATGATCCCGCTCACGCTGTTCTCTATCATGAATTCTACCGCACTCACCAGGGTATAGCCCACGGTGCCCACCCCGATGATGATGAGGAAGAGGGTGAAGATCTCCCCTCCCGTCCCCAAGGGAAAGGTCTCGCCGTAGCCGATGGTGGTCACGGTGATGATCACCATGTAGAAAGAGTCGAGGAAGTTCTGGTGCTCGATGATCATGTAGCCCGCTGTGCCCACCACGATCACCGTTACGAGGAGCAGGAACGCCCGCTCCAGGGTCCTCAGCCTCTCCCGCAATCTTCTTCACCCCGCGCGTTCATGGGTCGCCTTGTTCCACGCAAATAGTATCGTACTCCGAGCACGCTATCCATAGCCGGCGCCGGCTTCCGCGGGCGCTGGAAAAAAAGCCCATGGGCGGGAGTCCCGCATGGAAGAGGCGGCGGGGTTACATGAAGTCCTCGGGCTTGGCGTCCTTCAGGAAGTCGCGGAAGCGCTCGATCTCGTCTTCCTCGTCGCTGTGGATGAAGACGCTCGCCTCGTTGAGCACATGCTCGTCGGAGTAGATGGAGACCCCGGTGCGCACCGCCAGGGCAATGGCGTCGCTGGGGCGGGCGTCGATGACGAAGGGCTTGCCCTCGTATTCCAGGGTGATGTCGGCGTAGAAGGTCCCTTCCCTGAGGTCGGAGATGACCACCTGCTGCATGGTGATGCCGAGCCGGTCCATGATGTTCTTCATGAGGTCATGGGTCATGGGGCGGGCCGTCTCTATGCCCTGGAGGGCGAAGGCTATGGCCGTGGCCTCGAAGGCGCCTATCCATATGGGAAGGAAGCGGTCCCCGGTCCTCTCCTTGAGGAGCACTATGGGCTGGTTGGCCGGCAGTTCAACCCTGACGCCTATCAGTTGGAGCTCCACCATCGCCATCACATCCTTAGTTTCAAGGTTAAACTATAGCACCCACTATCGCCTGTCAATGCGGTCAATACCTATTGTACCCGAGTCCCCGCGCGAGTTCACCGTATAAGGCCTTGAGACGCCGGCTCCTCCAGCACGCAGATGCAGGGGAGATTCCTCCAGCGCTGCCGGTAGTCTAGGCCGTATCCCACCAGGAACTCCTCCCCCACCTCGAATCCGCGGTGGTGGAGTTCTATGGGAGCGATGCGGCGTAGGGCGCGGTCCAGCAGGGCGCAGAGTCGTATCTCCGCCGGCTCGCGTTCCCCGAGGTTGCGCAGCACGTAGCTCAGGGTGAGGCCGGTGTCGATGATATCCTCGACCAGCAGGACGCGGCGGCGGTAGATGCTCTGAGAGAGGTCCTGCAGTATGCGTACCCCCCGCGGACGCTCGCCGGCGTGGTGGTAGCTGGAGATGGCCATGAAATCCAGCCTGAGGTCCAGGTCCAGGTGCCTCACGAGGTCGGCCAGGAAGACGAATCCCCCTTTGAGCACGCTCACCACCGTCACCTCCACGACCCCCCGGTCTCGGTAATAGGCGGTGATCTCACCACCGAGCTCACGCACGCGGCGGGCTATCTCCTCCTCTCCGAACAGCACCCGTCCCGGCCTCGTCTGAGCCATGCGGAGACACCTCCCACCCTTCTACGCAGCCGCCTTCCTCACCAGCCGGGCACCAGCCACCTTATCCATTCCAACAGGCGCGCGAAGACTGCGGCGATAAAGGCGAAGAAGCGCACCAGGAAAGACGGCCGGTTGCGGTAAACGTCGCTCACCAGGGATACCCTGTTCACACCCTCGCCATCATCGCCCAACGACAGGTAGCCGACCTCCTGGCCGGCGGCCACGGGATAGGGAACCCACTCGAACCACGCGAGGTCGGCCTCGCGGTATGCGTCCAGCCTATCCCGGCGTACGGTGAACACGAGGTCACGAGATCCCACGGCATGGACGTTGCGGCGTGGAAAATCCCCCACCTCCACCTCCGCCAGTGGCTGGCCGGCGTACGCGTATTCCACGCGCGCGAAGTCGTTGAAACCGTATTCCATGAGCGCGATGGTCTGGTCCCAGTAGCTCTCCCCGCCGTTGAGGATGACCGAGATGAGCTCGCGCCCGTCTTTCTCCGCCGAGGCCACCAGGCACTTGCCCGCCTTGGCGGTGTAGCCGGTCTTGATGCCCGTGGCGTAGGGGTAGAGCTTGAGCAATTTGTTGTGGTTCTCGAAGACGCGGGGACCGGGATGGCCGGGCCACGGCAACTGGAACGTTCTGGTGGAAACGATCTTTCTGAACTCCGGGTTGCGCATGGCGGCTGCGGCGAGGTTGGCCAGGTCGCGCGCGGAGGTGTGATGTCCCGCGGCGTCCAGGCCGTGGGGGTTGCTGAAATGGGTGTTTGCGAGTCCGAGATCGGCCGCCTTCTCGTTCATCAGGCCCACGAAGGCCTCCTGCGAGCCTGCGACGTGTTCCGCCAGGGCGGCGGCGGCGTCGTTGGCCGACTGCACCAGCACCGCGTAGGTGAGCTGTTCCACGGTGAGGGTCTCGCCTTTCTCCAGCCAGGCGGAGGACTCCCCCACAGCGCTGGCGGTCTCGCTGACGGTCACCGTATCGCCGGGGGAGGCCCTCTCCAGGGCGAGCAGTGCGGTCATGATCTTGGTGGTAGAGGCCATGGGCAGGGACTGGTCCGCGTTCTTGAGGTAGAGCATGTCCCCGGTGCCGGGATCGAGCAAAGCCGCGGCGGCCGCGGGGATATCGGGAGCGGAAATGGTCCCTTCCGGCCTGGCCATCTCCTCCAGGGTCGAGAGGTTGGAGGCTGGTAGGCGCGCGGAGATGTATGTCTGCTCGCCGCCCCCCGAGGCGAGCGCCGATGCCGCGGCGGCGAGGAAGAGGAGGAGGAAGGAGAGGCCGCACAGGGAGACGGCCATGCGGCGGCGGCGCATGGCCGCCCTTCTCTCCCGCCGCCTGCGGGCGCGCAGCTCCCTGATCCTCCGCTCCGCGAGGCGGCGCCTTTCCTCCTGGGAGAGGCGCTCGCGAGCCTCGGGTGTGTCCGTGCGGCCGTGGTTCTCGCTGTTATCCATCAAGGAGGAGTTTAGCAGAAGGGTCAGTGGTGTAAAAAGCGCGTTCGGGTTTTACGGCGGCGCCGCTCTCCGGAGCTTCGCATCCCAATGACGCCGCGGTCCCGGGTAGTTAACGGGGGCAGCTGGAGGTTTCGCTTCCTCCCCGCCCTCGCGTGCCCGCTGCTCCGCGCACCTGCCGGGGGTTCGGCGGGTATGCCGCACGGGATTCCACGGAATTTCGGGTATCGCCCCTGCGGCGTTCGCCGCTTCATGCGCGGGGGCACGTACGGCGACAAGGCACGCTCAAAGGATCGCCGCGGCGATGCCCAGGTATACGGCGAGGGCGGCCAGGCTCACGAAGAACGAGGAGAAGCGGGCCTGGGTGTACCTGAACTCGCCCCTTATGCTCCGGGTCGCGATGGGGATGGCGATGCCCAAGGCCGCCCCCAGGCAGACGGAGGCTAAAAGGGAGAGCCCTACCGCGAGTCCCAGGCGCGTCCGGCCTTCCCAGAGCCCGGAGAGCGTCCCGCCCAGCAGGGCGATCCCCAGGGAGATGAGCGCCACCACCCTCATCTCACGCCAGGTGATGAGGGAGATATCCCGTAGTCCCAGCTCCTTGCCCCCGATCTCCTCCAGGACCACGGCATGGGAGACGACGCTCATGTCCTGCGCCGCCCTCAGCACCAGGGGGATGAAGAAGGAGAGGGTGATGAGGGGGAGGACGGACTCGCGGAAGGCGGCGAGTAACAAGGCCGCCGCCAGTCCGCCCAGGAGCGCCACCACGATGGACGGCAGGCGGCTGCGCAGGGACGGAGCTGCGCCGGACTCCGCAAGCTCCAGGCCCCCCAGGTGAGAGATGTCCTCGCGTGCCTCCTCCCTGATCACGTCGATCATGTCGTCCACGGTGATGATCCCCTTGAGCACGTTGTCGTCGTCCACCACCGGCAAGGCCAGGAAGTTGTAACGGCTCATCACGTCCGCCACCGTCTCCTGGTCGTCGTTGACGTTCACGGAGACGACGTCTCGATACATGAAGTCCTCCACGCGCCGGTCCCGGGGCACGGTCAGGAGGTCGCGCAGGGAGACCACTCCCTTGAGCCGCCCCTCGTCGTCCTTTACGTAGACGTAATACAGGGTCTCGGCGTCGGGAGCGTTCTCGCGCAGGTAGGCCATGGTATCGGCAGCGCTGAAATGGCTGGGCACGGCCAGGAATTCGGGTGTCATCCTCCCCCCCGCGGTGTCCTCGCGGTACCCGAGGAGCTCCCTGATGGTCTCCGCCTCCTCCACCCCCATGATGTTCAGCAGCCGCTCGGCCTTGTCCCTGGGGAGGGCGGCGAGTATGTCCGCGGCCTCATCCGGGGGCATCACCTCTAGGAGGTTCGAGGCCCTGGCCTCCGTGAGGTTCTCGATGACGTCCGCCTGCATGGCCGGCTCAACCTCGGAAAGGGATTCCGCCGCCGTGATGGTTCCCAAGAGGTCCAGGAGGCGCTCGCGGTGTTCCGGGTCAAGCTGTTCTATGATGTCCGCGATGTCGGTGGGATGCAGCTCGAGGAGCTGTCTCTGGGTCAGGGTGAGCCTGAGGTCCGGAGAGCGGAGCTCCAGGGGCGCCACGAAGGCCCAGGGTATGGTGTTCTCGGCGAGGTCCACCCCCACCGCCCTCAGCAGCGTCCCCAGGGTCTTTTCCAGTCCCAGGCGGCGCAGCAGGGCCTTCAGGCTCACGTCGACGCCGGTGAGGCGCAGGCGGTGATCGAACTCCGCCAGCCGCAGATCGTTCACCCGAACCACCTTGTTGCCGTGCAGGTCCACGATCTGACGGTCAAGCAGGTGACGCCCCAGGAGAAGGCCCGAGGGCTCCAACCCGCTCTTCCACACCTCCTCGCAGTCGCGTCCCAGGCGGACTAAGCCGGGCGCCAGGGAAGCGACCCAGCTCCAGGGCACGGTGGCCGTCTCTCTCCTCCCCCGGCGTGAACGCGATATCATCAGGAAAGAGCTCTGGGGAAGGCCGCCGTTCACGCTCATGGCGATATCGTGGACCCTGCCCACCGGGCGGCCGGCGCGGTCCTCGACCTTTCCCTCCTGGAGCTGGGAGAAGAACATCGTCCATCGCTCCCGTGGCGGATCTTTCCCCTGCGGTCACCGGCGCTTTGCCTGGAGCTCCTGCGCATGCCCGCCCGGGAGCGGGGCCCACCGGGCGGTGCGCGGCGGTCACGCATGCGTGCCGCCTTTCCCGAAAGCGGCCCTGCCTCTCCTCGCTTCTCCGCCGCGTTTTCCATGCCGGTATAGGGCACGGATACGGGGTACACGGGGTGAGAGAGTGCCGCCCCCATGCATTCTATGCGCCCTCTTCCGGGGGTGTCAAACCGCCGCTCCCGCGCGAGATGGCGGCGTGAAAGGATTCCCAGTGGCTGCCCTCCCAGAGCACGGCGTTGCAGACGGCGCACAGCGCGAAGCGCACCTGCACCGCCAGCACGAAAGGCGGTACCAGGTGCCTCGCCTCCTCCGAGGAGATCTCTTCCAGGCGGGAGTTGCATTCGCAGCAGCGAGGCGGGAAGCGCCCGCCCAGCCAGCCCTCGGAGTACAGCTGCGCCACCTGCTCCAGCACCGAGGAGGAGGCGATCTCCACCACCACCGGCTTCCCCCCTGACGCCCGTTCGAGTATTCCCCGGTCCCGCGTGAGCAGGACCCGGCCTTCGGCGCGCGCCGCCGCAATGAGGGCGGTGTCGGTAGATGGAGGGGGATAGGAGACGTCGTATCCGAGGAAACGTAGGTAACGCGCCAGCCTGCCCAGCATGCGGTCGGCCAGGAAGCGCGTCTCCCTACTCGGCCCTGCCACCTTCAGAAAGGCACGGGCTGGCCGGCCTTGACGAAATATTCCTTGACCCGGTTCTTCAGCAGCAGGTCCTTGAGTTCGCGCGATAGGTTCACCAGTTGGAGCAGGTTGTCCAGGGCGCGGCGCCTGGCCTCGGGGTCCTTGGACATCAGCGCCGGGGTGATGATCTGCTCGAAGGCCATGGCCTCGCGGTCGGTGAGGTTCTCGTACATACGCATGTGGCGCGGCTCAAGTCCGTAGCGCGAGAACTCCCGCGCTATGCGCAGGATCTTCACGTCCTCCTTGTCGAAGTAGGGGCCGTTGTCGCCCTGTCGAGCCCTGACGAGGCCGAATTCCTCCAGGGTGGATATGAAGGAGGGGCTGACCTCCAGGGCTGCGGGCGCCTCTTCCCTGAGCAGCACCGTGTCGTCGTATGCCGCCAGATCCTCTCCTATCTCCAGGGAGCCGGCCATGCCCGGCACCAGGTCTCCCGCGCGAGCCCTGCCGCTCTCCAGCTCGTTGATCTTCTCCCTGATAACCTTCAGGGGGAGATACTTCTCGCGCTGGAGCTTGAGGATGAACCTGAGCCGCTGCGCGTCCGCCTGGCTGAACTTGCGGTACCCCGAGGGAGTGCGTTCCGGCGACAGCAGGCCCTCGCTCTCCAGGAACCTGATCTTGGAGATGGTCAGGTCAGGGAACTCTCCCTTGAGGGACTTGAGCAGGTCCCCGATGCTCATCTTCTCCTTGCCGGTCTCCATGACTCCTTGCCGCCCCCGTCCATCTCTGCCTTTTTACTCCAGGTCGACCTCTCCTTGAGGCTCAACTCCAGACCGCCATCCCCTGCGACCACGGCTTCTCCTGTCCCTCACGAATCCCGGACCCGCGGACCGGAAATCGGCTCCTTCCGGGGTCAGTCCGGAGCCGCGAAGAAGAGGAGCCGGTATTTCCCGATCTGTATCTCGTCGCCGCTCTGGAGCACGGCGGATTCGATGCGCTCCCGGTTGAGATAGGTGCCGTTCAGGGAACCGGTATCCATGAGGGTGAAGGAGGAAGCCTCGCGGCGTATCTCCGCGTGCTTGCGGGACACGGTTATGTCGTCGAGGAAGATATCGCTCTCGGGATGCCTGCCGATGGACACCAGGTCGTGGTCAAGGGTGAAGGTCATGCCGGCATCCGGGCCTTTCTTTATCACCAGTATGGCCGTGCCGCTCTTCAGGGCCTCCGCGGGAAGCGAGACCTCGACCTCTTCCTCCACCTCGCTCTCCACGGGAGGAAGGCCGATGGTGCTTTCGCCGCCCTCGCCCTGCGGCTCTATCCTGGCGCCGCAACGGGCACAGTAGAGGCTCCCGTCCGGGTTCTCGTGCCCGCAGAGATTGCAGAACAAATGCCCTTACCTCCTCTCTGGGCGCGCACCCCGCCGCCGACAAGCCGGATCTTCGCGGCGGCCCGCGCCTCCGGTACCGCACCGGATTCCCCGCAACCAACCTTTATTATGCGTGCAGGTAAACATAAATGAAAGCCTTACCATTAATGCATCTCGTTTGCTCAGTCGACGGTGGGGTCGTTGCGCCGCGCGCCCATCGCCTCCCCGGCAAGTATCTCCGTGAGGCGGCTGATCTCCTCGTCGCTGATGAGGGTCTTCCCCTCCGCGATGCCGGCCTTCTTGCGCCTGACCAGCTCGGCCCGCAGGATATCGATCTTGCCGTGCAGTATCCTCCTCTGGTAGGAGATCCTGCTCTCCTCCTTCAACAGCTCCTGCAGGATCGTCCTCAGTTCCTCGTCGCTCTTGCTGGTGTAATCGATATACACCTCGTGGGGAGGAACTCCCGGAGGTTGTTTGCCTTCCCCGCTCATCCACGACCCTCCTTAAGATGGAACGTAGCTCACATCGATTTTACCAGAATAGACTCTTTTGCTCTATGGACGCTTTTGGCCTAAGCGCGTGTTCGCTTCAGGGTCGCCGGACCACGTCCCCCTCACGCGTCCGCCGGCACGGGTGCGGGAAGGGGGCGCGAATCGGCGTTGAGGAGCCATTCCCGCGATCTGTAGGCATCCTCCAGCCTGCGCCAGAGCCCTCTCTCCCACTGCGTGAGCTCGCCTTCCGCGATCTCTACCTCAAAGGCCTCCTGGAAGCCGCGCAGGAAGGCGCATCCCAGCTCTTCCCAGCTCGCGCGGCACCCCGCCTCCTCCAGGGTCGCGCAGCGGCGCCGGTAGTCGTGGAGCGCCGTCGCGCGCTCTTCACGCGAGGGAAAGGAGAGGACGCGGAACTGGGTCTCCGCGCGGTCGGATAGAAAGAGGGAGCCGTGCTGCAGGATGGCGCCACTGCGCCTCACCTGCGCGCTGCCGCAGAGTTTGCGACCCTCCCACACCAGGTCCGCCCTGGTGGTGGCGGCAAAGCACGCTCCTCCCGAGACGCGGTAGTCTTCGCCGTTCCGGGATTGCACGTATGCCTCCACCCCCACTTCGCGCAGCGCGGCGATGATGCCACTGCAGATGACCAGGTAGGCGGCCACCACGCTGCGCGGCAGCTCCCAGCTCCCGGGAAGCACGATGCTGTAGGTAAAATCGTCCATGTGGAGGATGCTCTTGCCCCCCGTGGGCCTCCGCACCACCCCGATCCCCTCCTCCTCGCACGCCGTAAGGTCCACCTCGCGCACGGGCTGGAAGCGTCCGATGGAGAGCGCGGGTGGGGACCAGCGGTAGAAGCGTAGGGTGGGCATGAAGCCCTCTCGCGCCGCGGATGCGAGCAGGGCGTGATCAAGGGCCATGTTGGAGGCCCCGCTCGCGGGTGGCGTCAATATGAGCCGCCAGCGCGCTTCGCGCGTCCCCTTCATCCCTTTCTCCGGTATGGCGTTCCCGCGAAATCCCATTCCGCGCGGCAAGTCGGCGCCGCATGCCGGCCTACAGAAGCTCCGCCTGCAGCACTTCCTCCAGTTGCCGGAAGATGAAGCGGTCGGTCTCCTCGCTCAGTGAGGCCACAGCGTCCCTGAAGACCTTGACCGTGTAGTTGCGCATGGAGGCGTCCAGGGCGGTGGCGTAGACGCAGATGTTGGTGAGAACGCCCGTCAGGTAGAGGTTCCTCACCCCCATCTCCCTGAGGTAATTATCGAGGTCGGTGCCGAAAAAGGCGCTGTATCTCCGCTTGGGCACCATGTAGTCGCCGGGATGGGGAGCCAGCTCGTCCACCACCTGAGCTCCCCAGGTACCGCTCACTGCATGGGGTGGCCAGTATTTGAACTCGTGGTCGTCATCGCGGTGGCTGTCGGTCACGTAGATGACGGGCACGCCCTGGCGGCGCGCCTCGGCGATGATTTCCGCGATGCGCGGCACGATACGCCGGGCGCCAGGCACCACCAGCGCTCCCTCATCCGCGACGAAATCGTTGAGCATGTCGATGACCAGCAGAGCGCTCTCCGCCTCGAATTCCACTTCTTCCTCCTTTTACTTTCCCTCCGCGGTTCGCTACCGGCCCACGCTCACCTCATCCGGCGGTCATGTCCATGATCCTTTTGACGTATTCCCCGATGATGCGCGCGGCGCGCGTATCGTCCTCAGCCTCGCAAATGAGATGGAGGGAGGGCTCGTCCGGGTCGGGCAGGATGAGGATCCATGCCCCGCCGTCGAGGTTGACCTTCACGCCGTCCACCAGCTCCAGCCTCCCGCCGTCCCCCTCATCCTCCACCAGCCGGCGCATGATCATCCCCTTCTGGTCCCAGGAGGCGGGGATCTCCTCCGAGAGCAGGTGCACCGGAGGGAGCTCGTCCACCAGCTCGGAAAGAGGCCTGCCGTAGGCGCAGAGTCTGTCAAGGAGGATGGCCGTGCTTGCCATGGCGTCGTAGGTGGGCAGGAAGGACGGGAAGATGAAGCCCCCGCTCCCCGCCCCCGCGAAGACCACCCCTCCGTCGAGGGAGGCGCGCATGAGCTCGCTGCGGCTCACCTTGGTGCGCACCACCTCGTTGCCGTATGCCTCCGCGATGTCCTCCACCCGGGAGGTCATGCTCACCGGCACCGCTATCTTTCCCTTGCGGCCCGTCTCCGACAGCAGCTTCACGAAGAGCAGCAGGGTCGATTGTGGCGGGACCTGCCTGCCCCGGCCGTCGAGGAGATAGAGCCTTTCCCCCGCGTTGTCCAGCATGATGCCGAGCTCCGCCTCGGAGGTCTTCACCAGCTGCGAGAGGTTGCGCAGGGAAGAGGAAAGCTCCTCCTGGCTGAGGGTGACTTTTTTCTCGTCGGTGAAGGCGTTCAGCCCCAGGACGTCGCATCCCATCCTGCCCAGGATGGAGGGCAGCACGGCGCTGCAGCTCCCGTAGGCGTAGTCCACCACCAGGCGGAAGCGCCGCCTGCGCAGGGACTCCAGGTCCACCTGCGCCAGGAGGGAGTTGGCGTACATCTCCAGGACGCGTGGCGGGAAGATGATGGCCCCGATCTCGTCCACGAAGGCGCGGCGAAAATTGGCCTGGTAGAACACCTTTTCGATGTCCCGCTGTTTGCCCTCGGAGATGTCGATGCCCTCCTCGTCGAAGAAGCGGATCTCGATGGACTGGGGGTCGAAGGCGGAGATGCGCACGTCCACCCCTCCCACTGCGCGCTCCGCCTTGATGGCGAAACGGTTCACCGGCGAGGGAGAGATCTCGAGGTCGGAGACGTTGATGCCCGCCGAGTTCAGGCCGGTTATCACCGCCCTCTTGATGGTACGCGCGGAGCGGGAGGCGTCGCGAGAGGTGACCACCGTGGTGCCCATGGGAAGCCCCGAGCCGTAGGCCATGGCGATACGCAGGGCCTGTTCGGGGGTGATGTCGATGTTCATGATCCCGGAGACCGCGCGTTTGCCGAAGAGGGTGCGCAGGCCCTTGGATTCCCAGATGATGCTGGTGTTCACCGTGGCCCCCGCCTCCACCGTCTTGAAGGGATATATCTTCACGTCGTGGTTCACCAGCACGTTCTCGCCGATGAGGCACTCGTCCCCTATCACCACCCCCTCCTCCAGGCGCACGTTCCCTTTGAGGTCGCAGTTCTTTCCCACCACGCACCCCCGGAGGTGGCAGCCGTTGCCCACATAGGAGTTGTCGTAGATGATGGCGCGGTGTACGAAGCTCTCGCCCTTCACGGCGACGTTGTGCCCCAGGACGCTGTATTCACGCACCACCGCACCCCTCTCTACCTTGCAGTGGTCGCCCAGCACCGCGGGACCCCTGATCTCGGCGCCCTCCTCGATGTCCACCCCCTCGCCCACCCAGATGTTCTCGGCCACACGGAATCCCGGAGGGTCGATGTTCACCCTACGGTCCAGGATATCGCGATGTGCGGCGATGTACTGCTCGAAGTTGCCGATGTCGCACCAGTAGCCGTCCGCCACGTAGCCATAGAGCGGAAATCCCTTTTCCAGCAGCCGGGGGAAGAGGTCCTTGGAGAAGTCGAAGGGCTGGCCTTCGGGTATGAGATCCAGCACCTCGGGCTCCAGGACGTAGATACCGGTGTTGATGGTGTCGCTGAACACCTGGCCCCAGTTGGGCTTCTCCAGGAAACGTTCAATGCGCCCCTCCGGGTCGGTGACCACGATGCCGAACTCCAGGGGATTCTCCACCCGGATGAGGGTGAGGGTGGCCGCGGCTCCCACGCGGCGGTGGAATTCGACCGCCCGGTTGAGGTCGATGTCCGTGAGGGCGTCGCCGCTGATGACCACGAAGGTGTCATCCAGAAACGCCGAGGAGTTCTTCACGCTTCCCGCCGTCCCCAGAGGGGTCGACTCGGTGGAATAGCGCATGGCCACGCCCCATTCCTCTCCGTCACCGAAGTAGTTGCTGATGAGGGTGGGGAGGAACTGCAGGGTCACCACGGCCTCGCTGAAACCGCAGCGTCGGAGCAGGTTCACGATATGCTCCATCATGGGCCGGTTGACCACCGGGAGCATGGGCTTGGGTTGGTTGCTGGTGAGGGGGCGCAACCTGGTGCCCTGCCCGCCCGCCATGATCACCGCCTTCATTCCGCAGCCTCCCTTGTCAGGTCAGGAGACGAAATCCATCACCAGCACCAGGGTCGGCTCGGGGAGCTCTCCCGGCGCCACGAACACGGGGGACTTCCCCGCCCTCTCCACGCGCGAGAACCGCGCCGTGAAGGGCTCCTCGGTGAGGATGGGGAACGAGCAACCGGAGTTGCGGTAATGCATGGGGACCGCCACCCGCGGAGCCAGTTCCTGCACCAGGGAAGCGGCCTGGGCGTCGTCGATGGTGAAGGTGCCTCCCACGGGCACGAACAGGACGTCCGCGCCCCGCAGGCGCGAGGCGAGGTCGGGTTCGAGGGAGTGTCCGAGGTCCCCGAGGTGTACGAAGGTCAGCCCCTGCATCTCCCAGCGGAAAACTATATTGCTCCCGCGTTCCCTGCCCCCGCTGGCGTCGTGATAGGTGGGGAAGCCGGTGATGCGTATCCCGTTCACCTCCCGCTCGCCGGGCTCCCTTATCACCGCGGGGGAGCCTTTTACCAGGGCGACGTTGCCGTGGTCGAAGTGGTCGTGGCTCACCAGCACCAGGTCCGCCTCCACGTCGGGAAGGGAGTATCCCACCCCCTCGCCGTAGGGATCCGTCACCAGGCGGTTCCCCGCCCCGTCCTCGAGCTTGAACATGGCGTGCCCCAGCCAGGTCACGCGCACCGCTTCAGCGAGCGGCCTCTCGGCGGTGAAGTCGACGGTCATCTTCTCCTCCTTGAGCGATGTACGGCTGAACGGCCGGCGCGTGTCCCCCGGGCGGTCGCCGCCTGGGAGGGCGGCGGGATCAGGAGCCGGGGGCGCTCTCGGCGCCTAAGATCTTTATACCCCTGCGGATATAGATGAAACCGCTGAGGTAGGAAAAGACGATCCCCACGCAGAAAAGCGCGAAACCGAGGGGGTTCACGCGGTCGAAAAAGCCCGCCTCACCAGAGGCCTGCGGCAGGTTCCAGAGCAGGAAGGCGCAGATGGCGGCGAAGAGCAGGGCGGTGGCCAGCTTTCCCGTCCAGTGCACGGCCAGCTTCTCGCGTATCTTCGGGTCGCTGATGCCCACCACCGGCGCGCCTATGAGCATAAGGGCGTCGCGGCTCACGATGAGCAAGCCCATCCAAAGGGGAAGGAAATGGCGCCACATCAGGGCCACCAGCACCGAGATCACCAGCAGTCTGTCCGCCAGGGGATCGACCACCTTGCCGAACTCGCTGATGGTGTTGGTACGGCGGGCGATCTGGCCATCGATGAAATCGGTGGCGGCGGCGAACACGAACACCCCCAGGGCCCAGTAATGGGCGCCGTCCACCCTGGAGGTGGAGGCGGCGGAGATGAGCCACAGCACCACGGGTATGAGGATGATGCGCAGGCAGGTGAAGAAGTTAGCGATGTTCTTCCTGATCATCCGGCACCTCCGCCTTGTCCCGTCGCCGCCATCGGCGACGCCTCCCCGTCGCCCTTCCGACCCCTCTCCGGCCCCGCTCCACCATGGCGCGCGGTCTGCCGGTCCGCAACCTCACCACGGGGAATCCCATACCGTTGGCGGCGCGGCCGCCGTATTTCCCGCGGTCGCCTTATGCGTACCACAAGGGTAATTTATCACGCCGCGTGCCTGCGGGACACCCCGTGGACGGCCGGCGGTTGCCCGCGGGCAAGGGTAACCGTGCCGCCGCCTTCGCCGGGGAGTACTGGAAAGGGGCCTCCCTTTTTCGGGAAGCCCCGCTCCTTGTGGTCGGGATGGCCGGATTTGAACCGGCGACCTCTTGACCCCCAGTCAAGCGCGCTAACCAAGCTGCGCCACATCCCGTATTCGCATCTCCAGCATTTCATTCTATCCGCCGCGAACGCGCATTGCAACGAAAGAACCTTCGTTGTCATCCCAAATCCGAATGCAAAACCGAATGTGGACGATTCATTGACGACATGAGCGGTGGATGGGGCTTTCATCACGGACCCAGACACACCGGGAAGGTCTCCCGGTGTCCGCTTACGGCTTTATCGGTGGCCGCCCTTCGATCTTACAGACAGGACGGACGGGGGGTTCAGGGGGCCGGCGCCGCATCGTCGCCGTGCAGGCGGGGATAGGTGAATCCATCCCCGGCGCCATAAGCGCACACCCGGTTGCGGCCCGACTGCTTGGCATGGTAGAGGGCGCGGTCGGCCATGTCGATGAGCTCCTCCGCGTCGAAGGCGTCCTCGGGAAGGTTGGCGACCCCCATGCTCACGGTGAGGTTCCCGCCCGGCTGGTCCTCCTCGAAGGGGAACACGTGGTCCTGGATGACGCGCCTGATGCGCTCGGCCATGGCCATGGCCTCGTGTTTCTCCACCTCGGGGATGATCACCGAGAACTCCTCTCCCCCGTAGCGGAAGACGGAATCCACGTCCCTGGTGTTCTGCATGAGGAGGCCTGCCAGCAGCCGCAGCACCTCGTCCCCTCTCAGGTGGCCGTGCCGGTCGTTGTAGTTCTTGAAGTAATCGATGTCCAACATGATGAAGGAGAGAGGGCGTTCGTAACGCAGAGAGCGCTTCACCTCCTCCCCCAGCACGCGCTTGAGATGGCGGATGTTGTAAAGCCCCGTCAGCTCGTCGGTTATGGCCAGCCGAGATATCTCCTCGAAGAGCCGCGCGCTCTCCACCGCCATGCCGATCTGTTCCCCGATGGCCTTGGCCAGGGTCACGTCCTCATCGTCGAAGGCGTCCCGGTAGCTGCTGGCCATGTGCAGGATGCCGTAGATCTTCTTGCCCGCGCGGATGGGAACGCAGAGGACGGAGCGCGTACGCGGGTCCACGGCCATGTTGAAGCAGCGGGATTCGGTGGCGATATCTCCGCACTGGTAGGCCTCGTCGCGGTCCAGTACGTAGCATCCCCCGCTGCGCTTGAAGGGGTGGCTGAGGTGGCGTTCCACGTATTCCGCGCTGAACCCGAAGCTGCGCACCGTCTCCATCAGCCCGGTGTCGAGATTGACGATGTTGATGAGGGCCTTTTCCGCGGCGAACAGGCCCCGGATGACGTCAAGGGCCAGGTTGTAGAGTTGGTCGAGGCTGGAGACGGTGCTAATGGCATCCACCACCCGTATGAGGCTGGTGAGCTGGGCGACCTTCTCCTCGCTGCGGCGGTAGAGGAGCGCGTTGTCGAGAAAGACCGATACGTGTGGGGAAAGGAGCTCCACCATCTCGAGGTCGCGCCGTCCGAAACCGCGGCGTCCGAGCTTGTTGGCGAGCACCAGGACCCCGATCCCCTTGCCCCGCGCGGCCAGCGGACAGGCCACGAGGTCGAATATCTCGTAGTCGGGGTGGAAGGGCGCCACCGCCATGTCCCTGGACTGACTGCGGGTGACGAGAATGGCCTTTCCCTGGCGGAAACAGTCGGTGAGCACACCGGGATCGTCCACCTTCAGGCGCAGCCTGCCCGCGGCCATGAAATCGAGGCCCAGCGAGGGCTGTTGCGCCTCCAGGGTCCCCGTCTTCTCGTTATAGAGAAACACCGTGGCCACCTCCGCGCGTGTGAGTTCCGCCAAGCGCTGGGTCATCTCCTTGAGCACGTTGTAGAGGGCGTGGCTCTTGCTTGAGCTCACGCTTATCTCGTAGAAGACCTTGAGCCTCCCCCGGTCCCTGATGAGGAGGTCGATGACGAAGAGGTTCATGGCGGTGGCGCCGATGAGATAGAGGTAACGGAAGGCCAAGGCCTGGGCGAGGTCATAGCCCGCAGGGTGGCCGGAGTCGAGGGCCGCAACCACGCCGTAGAAGGCCGCGCTCAGCAGGAAGGCGTAAATGGCCCCGCGGTAACCGTCGTATATCCCCCCTATCAGTGGTGCGATACCCAGGAAGAGGAAGAGATAGCTCTCCACGCCCCCGCAGAAATGCAGCGCGGCGCAGAAGAAGGCGATGTCCACGGCCCCCGTGAAGGCGCGCATGGTCCCCTTGAGGCCCATGGTGCCGTACAGGAAGTAGGTGAAGGCGGCATAGAGGAGGTAGGCGGCGGCCAGGATGTACAGCGGAGAATATTCCACCTCCGCCCCCAGGTCCACGCCGAGACGGTCCAGGTGCACCAGTCCCAGGAGCATGAGCGTGAAGAGGACGCGGAAGGCGACCTCCCTGCCGCGGGGGTCAAGCCTTTCCTTTTCTCCCAGGATCCGGTAACCAGCCGCCATCCGCTTCCTCTTCAGCCCTTGAATTCCGTGCCCGGGTATCCGTGCTCCGCGTCCTTTAAAAGGTGTGGCTCTCGCACACGGACGCATGCCCGTCCCCTTTCGCGGGTCTCCGCCATCCTCTTCCCGGACCTGCCGCCATCCGGATACATCGAAGCCGCATCCCCGTCCCCTTCCGCGGGTCTCCGCCATCAGGACCATATTAGCATCCGGCGAAGACGGACGTCCGCGCTCGGCGGATCCCCCGCCCCCTCTTTCCGCCTCATCCTTCCACGCTGCGCGTCGCGTCCCCCTCCGCCCCTCCTCCGCGCGACCTCCTGCCCCTCCGCATGCGGTCCGCGAAACGGTGCAGCATACTCTCCGGTATCTCGGCGACCACGCGGCAGCCCTCCTCCCCTTCCTTGATCTCCAGCACATTCCCCACGCGGTAGAGGAGGGCGAGACGGTCTCCTTCCGAGTACGGAAGGAGCAGGGTCACCACGCGCGAGGGCCGCAGCGCCTCCGCCATGCGCTCGCGCAGCTCCGCGAGCCCTACTCCGATGAGGGTGGAGACGAAGACCCCGTCCGGCACGGCGCGGGCGAGGTCCGCCCGGTCGGCGGCGTCCAGAAGGTCAGACTTGTTCAGGACCCTGATCGCCGGCAGGTCGCCCGCCCCGATCTCCTCCAGGACCTCCTCCACCGCCCGCATGCGTTCCTCCAGCCCGGGCGAGGCGGCGTCGATGACGTGCAGCAGCACGTCCGCCTCCGCCACCTCCTCCAGGGTGGACTTGAAGGCCTCCACCAGCTGGTGAGGGAGGCGCCGGATGAAGCCGACGGTGTCGGTGATCACCGCGTGGCGGTTTCCGGGCAGCTCCAGGCGGCGCGTGACGGGGTCGAGGGTGGAGAAGAGCTGGTCCTCCACCGTCACCCCCGCCCCGGTAAGGGCGTTGAGGAGGGAGGACTTGCCGGCATTGGTATAACCTACCAGGGCAAAGGTGGACGCGGAGCGTCTCTCGCGCCGCTTGCGCTTGAGCTTCCTGATGCGCGAGAGGTCCCTGAGCTCCCTGTCCAGGGTCTTGATGCGCGCGTTGATGCGCCGCCTGTCCACCTCCAGTTGCGTCTCGCCGGGACCCCTGGTGCCGATGCCTCCACCCAGCCTGCTCAGCTCGACTCCCCTTCCCGCCAGGCGGGTGAGGGAATAGCGCAGTTGGGCCATCTCCACCTGTGCCTTACCCTCCTTGGAGCGGGCGTGGATGGCGAAGATGTCCAGGATGAGGGCGGTGCGGTCAAGTACCTTGACCCCGAGGGCGTTTTCCAGGTTGCGCTGCTGGGAGGGGGTCAGTTCCTGGTCGAAGATCACCATATCCGCATGGCCGGATGCCGACAGTTCACGCAGCTCCTGCAGCTTTCCCCTTCCCAGCAGGGTGGCGGGATCGGGTCTGTTCCGGGACTGGCGCACCGCTCCCACCACCTCCGCGCCGGCGGTGAGAGCCAGGGAACGCAGCTCGCCCAGGCTCTCTTCCGCCTCCTCCTCAGAGGTCTCCCCCCAGCGCACGCCGACCAGAACGGCCCTTTCGGGGTCTTCCCTCTCCTTTCCGGGCAGTGACCTCAGCCCCCTTTCCCGCCTGCTGCCGCTTCCTCAGTCTCCCCGGGAACCGCACCCCCGCCGGAGGTGGGTGCGCCGGTCTCCATCGGAATATCCCTCCATGCCCCGAGGGCCGCCCGCACGCCGCTGCCTCGTCTTCCCCGCCTCCCCGGACCTCCCGCGGCTCGGGTCACGCCGTGCAGGCGCTACCGCCGCGCGACCGCGAGTCGCGGCTGCGGCTCAGGAGAACGCTCTCTTCATGCGCTCGATGCCCTCGCGGATAAGCCCGTCCGGCAGGGTGAGCGAGAAACGCACGTAACCTTCACCCCGACGCCCGTATGCGGAGCCGGGGGCCACCACCACCTCGGCCTTCTCCAGCAGCTCCCTCGCGAAGGCGGCGGAATCGTAGCCCTCCGGGACCTTCATCCACACGTACAGGGTGGCCCTAGGCGGGTCCACCTCCCAGCCCAAGGAACGCAGGCCCTCCACCAGCATGTCTCTCCTGCGCCGGTATATCTCGCGGTTGGCCTCCACGCAGTCCTGGGGTCCCTCAAGCGCCGATACCGCCGCGAGCTGTACGGCGTTGAAGACGCCGGAGTCGATGTTCTCCTTCACCGCGGCGAAGGCGGAGATGATGTCCCTGCCCCCCACCGCGAAGCCCACGCGCCAGCCGGTCATGTTGTAGGTCTTGGAGAGGGAGTGGAACTCCACCGCGAGCTCCTTCGCCCCATCTATCTCCAGCACAGAGGGCGCCACGTAGCCGTCGTAGGTGATCTCGGAATAGGCCAGGTCGTGGGCGATGACCACCTGGTGTCGGCGAGCGTAAAACACCAGCTCTTCCAGGAAGGCGTGGTCGGCCACGGCGGCGGTGGGGTTGTTGGGATAGTTGAGGAAGATGAGCTCCGCGCAGCGCCAGGTCTCCTCGGGGATGTCGCGCAGCCTGGGAAGAAATCCCTCCCCCTCCTCCAGGGGCACCTCCATGGGAATTCCGCCGCAGAAGGTCACCGAGGTGCGGTAAACGGGGTAAGCCGGGTCGGGCACCAGGGCAAGATCGCCCGGATCGAGCAGGGCCAAGGGAAGGTGGGCGATGCCCTCCTTGGAGCCGATGAGGGCGAGCACTTCCCTCTCCGGGTCGAGGCCCACGCCGAAGCGGTTCCGGAACCACTCCGCCGCCGCCTCGCGGTAACGCGCCATACCGCGGTATGAGGGGTAGCGGTGGTTCTCGGGGCGCGCCGCCTCCGCGCTCAGCCTTTCCACCACATGGGGAGGGGTGGGGAGGTCGGGGTCTCCCACCCCGAAGTTGATCACCTCCACTCCCCGCGATCGCTTCTCCTCGATTATCCGGTCGATCTCGGCGAACAGGTATGGCGGCAGTTCAGCGATGCGCCTGGCGACCTTCACCTCTCCTCCTTCACGCTTTCCGTCTGCGGTCCGTCCACCCCCGGTTGCGGCTTGCGGCTCACCCCCGGAGCGGCAGCTCCGAGATGCGCCTGGCGACCTTCACCTCTCCTCCTTCACGCGTTCTCGTTTGCCCGTCACCGGTCCGTATAGAAGGAGGGAGAGAGCTCGCCCATGAAGACCTCCACCGCCGGACCCCGCATGAGCAGGTGTCCGTGTTCGTCGGCGGATATGACCAGGTCTCCTCCGGGCAGGGTCACGCGCACGGGAAAGGAACTCCGGCCCAGGTTGACCGCCGAAACCGCCGCGGCGCAGGCGCCGGTCCCGCAAGCCCGCGTCTCCCCCACTCCCCGCTCCCAGACCCTCACCAGGAGTCGGTCGCCGCCGCGGGGCTCCATGAACTCCACGTTGGTGCGCCGCGGGAAGGCGGGATGTACCTCTATCTCCGGTCCCAGGGTGGCGACAGGAGCCTCCTCGATGTCCCCCACCGGGATCACGCAGTGGGGGTTTCCCATGGACACGCAGAAGACCTCCAGCGAGGCGCCGTTCCCGAGCTCGAGGTTCACCATCCCCGGCCTGGAGGGATCGCCGTACGAAGGGAGGTCCGGGGATGCCAGGTCCGGCATGCCCATGTCCACCTCCACCTCCCGCACCATTCCCTCTTCCACCTCCAGGCGCAGGGACTTCATCCCCGCAGCCGTCTCTATGAGCATCTCTTTCCTGGTGATGCCCGCACGCTCGTAGAGATACTTGGCGAGGCAGCGGATGCCGTTGCCGCACATCTCGGCCTCGCTCCCGTCGGCGTTGAAGATGCGCATGCGGGCGTCTCCCCCGGCTTCGGAGGGAGCGGTATGGATCACCCCGTCCGCGCCGATGCCCGTATGCCTCCTGCACCAGGCCTCCACCTCCCCCGCCGAGGGCACGGGGGTTCCCGTGAAGCCGTCCAGGATGACGAAGTCGTTCCCGGTGCCGTGATACTTGTAAAACCTCATGACCTCACCGCCGGTGTATACGACTCACCGCCTGCCGAGAGCACGCGGCGGCGGCGCCTGCACGTGCTCCGCGGCCCTCACCCGAGTCCGAGCTCTCTTGCCACGTGATCATGGATCCTGCGGGCCGCGGCGCTGTAGGAGCCGGGGCCCTCCTCCCCTTCCATCTCCATCCACAAGAGCCCCGGTACGCGCCTGAACCAGGTCAGCTGGCGCTTGGCGTAATTGCGGGACCTCCGCTTGATTTCAGTGATAGTTTCCTCGAGGGGTATCCCCCTGTCAAGGTGACGGATGACCTCCCGGTACCCAAGGGCCTGGGCGGCGGTGCGCGACAGCCCTCCCCGGGAGAGCAGCCCGCGCACCTCCTCCACCAGGCCGGCCGCGAACATCTCCTCCACGCGGCGGTCGATACGTCGGTAAAGCTCCTCGCGCGGCAGCGTCAACACCACGCCCGCGTAGCGGTAGAGGGGCCTCTGCTGTCCCCTCTTCACCTGGAAGGAGGAAAACGGTCTGCCGGTGCGGCGGTAGACCTCCATGGCCCTGGCCACCCGCCGCAGGTTCTCCATCCCCTCGCCGCATGCGAAATCCGGGTCCACCTCCGCGAGACTGCGGCGCAGTCCCTCGGGATCCCTGCGCGCCCAGTCCTCGATGTCGCGCCGCAGCCGGTCATCGCGGCTGCCGGGCGGGAAGCGCAGGTCGAAGACCGCGGCCTCGAAGTAGAGCCCCGTCCCTCCCACCAGCAGAGGGAGTCTGCCTCGCGCCGCTGTATCTGCCATTATATCCCTGGCCTGCGCCTGGAAGAGGGCCACGGAGTATTCCTCCTGCGCCTCCACCACGTCGATCATGTGGTGGACGACGCGACGGCGCAGGCTTTCGTCCGGCTTTGCGGTCCCGATGTCCATGCCCCGGTAGACCTGCATGGAATCGACGGAGATGATCTCCAGCGGACATAGCGAAGCCAGCTCCACGGCGACCCTGCTCTTGCCCACCGCGGTGGGCCCCAGGATGGCCGCAACCCTTATCTCGCCGCCCGCTCCGGCCATCTCGACCCGTCAGTGATGTCTGGTCACGGTGAAGCGGAAGAGCTGTACGGGCTCGTGCTCGGCGATGCCGGCCTTGGCGCGAGCGATCTCGAGCTGCTGCTCCACGCTGTCGACCCCTTCGAGGTCGGGCAGAAGAAGCCCTATCCTCCCTCCCCTCTTCACGATCACCCCGTAGCGCTTGGGGTCGAGATGGGAGGCGTCGGGGACCGGCTCGGGATCGCTGAGCACGTCCACGCTGATCTCCAGTTCCGGTATCTCCTCCGCGGTCACGGGCGGAAAGCGGGGGTCGCGCGTGGCGGCGCTGATGGCGTTGCTGATGATCTCCTCCGCGAGGTTATCGTAACAGGGCTGGAAGGTGCCGATGCAACCCCTCAGCTCTCCCCGCTTTTTCAGGCTCACGAAGGCGGCGGCCTTCTCCTCCAGCTCCCCGCCCAGGTTTCCGGACTCCGCAGCCCGCAGCCGCCTTCCCTCCCTCACCCAGGCCTCGATGGCGGCCCGCGCCAGCCTGACGTGGGGACTCTCCTCCTGCCGCGCCGCCTCGTCCTTCACGGGGAACACCTCCTAGCTCACACGCGTATGCAACGACACAAGATACCCTACCCCGAAGGGGCCTTCATAGGACAGAACCTCGTTAACCAGGTCGCCGTCCTTCAGGGCTCCCCAGAGAGCATGGATGGAGCGAAAGCCGCACTCCCCCGCCTCCTCCACCAGATCCTCGGGGATGTCTCGCAGGGAGTCGAAATCCCCGCCCGCGGCGATGTCCCGGATGCGGGAATCGAACTCCGCCCCCCGTGGACTGTATCCCGCCGGAGCTCCCCGCAAAAGGCGGTGCGAGAGATCGCCGCTGGCCACGAACACCGCCCTGCGACCCAGTTCCTCGCAAGCCCTGGCCGCCGCGCGCCCGAGCTGGAAATGGTCCTGGTAGGACAGGCCGGAGATGGAAAGAGATACCACGGGGGTCTCGAAGGCCTGGTCCAGGTAGTAAAGGGGAACCAGGAGGCCGTGATCGAGTTCCTCTCCCCCCTCCAGCCAGCGGGACGGCCGCGCTGAGACCGGTGCCAGCGGCAGCCCCTCCTCTCCGGCCACGCGCAACAGGGCCTCCACCAGCTCCAGGTCGTTGCGCTTGGAGATGCGCACCCCCGGCTGGCCGAAGGCGGCGAAACTGCCGGTCAGTTCGGGGGAGCCCTTGACGGTGAAGGAGTCGCGGTACATGGGGGTATGGGGGGAGATCATCACCAGCACCCTGGGCGCGAGTTCCGCCAACCTACGCGCGAGGGCCTCCATGGCTCGTCGGGTGGAACGCACCTTTTCGAGGTCTCGCCCGCCGATGGCCGGTACGAGCAGCGGCGGATGGGGCACGATGCAGCCTGCCGCCATCCCTTCCTTCCTGGTCATGCCGTCACCCCCGCCTTTCTATATCCCGCGCCCCCGCTCATGAGGCTCCTTCCTCCTTCACTTAGCCGTTCCTTCGACTCATTTCCGTGAGTTCGCCTCCAGGCCTCGGCCCGGAGGCCGCAGGGGCTTTCGTTCCCGACTCCGTGTATAGCATACCCAGGTACGCTGGGCGGAAAACGTGCACGCGATCCCCGGCGGTTCAGCCCGTCACCTCCCGGCCGAAGCAGCGTTTGTGAACGGCATAGGGGGCATGAAACACGCATGGCGGCATTTCAGCCCATCACCTCCAAGAGCTCTCCCCGCAGGCTCCAGCTCCCCGCGCCGGTCACGCGCACGCGCACGAACCTGCCCGTGAGGTCCTCTCCGCCGCGCTGGAAGTGGAGCGGGAGATTGCGGCGCGTGCGCGCCGCCCAGAAATTGGGGTCCCTGCGGCTGGGGCCGTGCACCAGCGCCTCCAGCTCCCTCCCCACCTCCGCCAGCAGGGCCTGGGAGGTGAGGCGGCGGGTCAGGGCGGTCAGCCGGGACATGCGCTCGCGCTTGACCTCGTGGGGCACGTCATCCGCTAGCTGGGCCGCGGGCGTTCCCGGCCGCGGGTTGAAGACGAAGGTAAACGCGGTGTCGAAACGGCAGAGCTCCACCATCTCCAGGGTGTCCCGAAAATCCTCCTCGCTCTCTCCCGGGAAACCCACGATGATGTCCGTGGACAGCGCCACCCCCTCCACCTCCCGCCTCAGGGCCCTGGCCTTCTCCAGGTATTCTTCCCTCCCGTAGCCGCGCCGCATGGCCTCCAGCACGCGGTCCGACCCGGCCTGCAGCGGAAGGTGCACATACTCGCATACCCCGGGGGTCTCCGCTATGGCCCGCATCACCTCGAGGTCGAAATCCCTCGGGTGCGAGGTGGTGAAGCGCAGCCACACCTCCGGAAAGGAAGCCCCCAAGGCCCTGAGCAGGTCGGCGAAACGGCTCCTCCCCTCCTCCTTGCGCCGATAGGAATCGACGTTCTGTCCCAGGAGGTTGATCTCCCGGGCGCCGGCCGCCACGTGCTCCCCCACCTCCCGCATGACCTCCTCCACGGGGCGGCTGGTCTCCTCCCCCCGCACGTAAGGGACCACGCAGTAGGAGCAGAAGTTGTCGCAGCCGTTGGTGATGGTGACCCAGGCTCGGAAGTCCTCCCGGCGCCGGGCGGGCAGCCCGCGCGGCGAAAGCCCGCCCATGGCCGTGCTGCATACGGCGCCCTGTGCCGCCCGCTCCAGGAGAACGGCGATCTGCGGGTACTGGTGGGTCCCGAAAATAAGGTCCACGTGGGGCGCTTTCCTTCGCAGCATCTCGCCCTCCTTCTGCGCCAGGCAGCCGCCCACGGCGATCAGAGCACCGTTCCTCTCCTTCAGCGGTCGCAGCGCGGACAGCCTGCCGTAGAGCCTGCGCTCCGCGCTCTCCCGTACGCAGCAGGTCACGAGGATGATGGCGTCGGCCTCTTCCGGCTCGGCCTCCCTCCACCCCTCCCGCTCCAGCAAGCCCGCTATGCGCTCGGAGTCGTGGATGTTCATCTGGCACCCGAAGGTGAGCAGGGCGTATCTCCTCTCCATGACATACATATTAACGCAGGCGGCGCGGGAAGAGGGTTCCTGCGGCTCAGTTGCCCGCCGCGAGGTGCTCGCGGCAGAACTCCAGGCTGCGCCTCAGGTTGTCCACCAGCCTGGCCTCGCCCAGCCTAGCCTCCAGCGGCCCCGGCCCCAGCTCCAGGGACACGCATCCCGCGAAGCCGTCCCGGGCGATAAGGCGCAGGAAACGGTCCAGAGGCAACCTGCCCTCGAAGGGCAGTGCGTGGTCGTCGAACCCCTTGCGGTAATTGTTGGAAAGGTGAACGTGGCGGACGCGTTCTCCCAGTCTTTCCCAGGCCCGGAAGATGTCCACGCCCGCGATGGCGAAATGGCTGGTGTCGAAGACGAGGTGGGGGAACCCTGCCAGCTCCTCGAGGCTGTTGTAGAGGCTGAGATTGAGCGGGCGGTGGGCCTTGACCAGCATGGCGTTCTCCACCGCCAGCGTGACCCCCGCAGCCTCGCAGCGGGCTTCCGCTTCGCGCCGCAGCCAGCGTGCGTATCCCCACTGCCAGAGATAGGGAAGATGCGCCACCACCACCATCGCCCCCAGTTCCCTGGCCATGGCCACGGAGGCGTCGATCTTGCCGCGGTGATCGCCCCATACCTTCTTGGCTGCAAGTAGGAAGGGCGCGTGTATGGCGCGGACCTCGAGGCGGTGAGCGGCGGCCAGCTCGGCGACCAGCTCGCCGCTCTGGGTGTCCGCGCGTTTAGTGACCATGAGCTCCACGCCCGTGAATCCAGCCTCCGCCGCGAGCCGGAAGGCGTCATCGAGGGCGAAGCTGAAAAGGGATGCGGTGGAGAGGATGACCTCGGCTATCTGGACCTACCTCCCCTACCTCTCGCCATGTCTGCGCAACCTGCGCGCCGCCCCCCGGAAGAGCAGCGAGGTGCCGGCGAAACCGGCGAGCATGCCTCCCAGACGCGCCAGGGGCGAACGTAGGGCCCCCTCCACCGAGCGCATGCCGCTTTCGGCCATCCCCAGCATCTCCTGCACCTCGCCGGTCATGGCGGAGATCTTTTCCAGCTCTCCGTTGACCTCCTCCAGGGTGTGGTTGAGGCCGGTTAGCAGCATGTTGACCTGGGGACGCGCGTCGTCGAGGGTTCGGTTGAGGTGGTCGATGCCCCGCCCCGCCTTGAGGGTCAGCCTGATGAGGAAAAAGCTGAGCGCGGGCACGGAGACGATGGCCACCACCAGCAATATCGCCTTGAGGACCTGCAATTTTCCTCCTGAGAAAGGGCTGCCCCGCGAAGCGGCGCGGTCTGATGGACGGCCGCGGATCAGCGCGACTCCACGGACAGCCTGATGGCCGTGCGCTCCTCGCCGTCGATGATGATGTCGGTGAAGGCGGGAATGCAGACCAGGTCGATGCCGCTCGGCGCCACGAACCCTCTCGCGATGGCGATGGCCTTGATGGCCTGGTTGAGGGCCCCCGCACCGATCACCTGGATCTCGGCGCTGCCCGCCTCCCTCAACACGCCCGCCAGGGCTCCGGCGACCGAGTTGGGGTTCGACTTCGAAGAAACCTTGAGCACTTCCATGTCCCGTTACTCCTCCCGGTACTACCGCCTTGAAACGCTGCCGACATCCCTGAATAGTGAATTATGATATACCATTTCGGCATGGCGCGAAAGGATTGCGCCTTCCCGGATCCCCTCAGCCGTCGTCCTCCCGGTCGTGGAGCGCGAGGGAGATGATGATGCGGTTCTTGCGCCTCTTGATGACCGGGGGCTCGAAACGCAGGAGGTGCCTCTCCCCCATCTCCCGCAGGAGGTCCTGCAGCGATCCGGAGATCCTCTCTAGGTCCTCCTGCTCCAGGCGCCGCGCCAGGTGGTCGGTCCACACCGCCCGTGGCTGGCGGTGGAGGTCGGCCCGCCGCGGGGGGGAGTCGCGCCCTCCCTCGTCCAGGAGCTCGTTCACGCTCATGAGGGGAGGTATCTCGTATTCCAGGATACGGAAGGCGTTGCGCTCGGACACGCTCAGCCCCAGCCGTTCCAGGGCGAAACGGTGCAGGGCTCGTCCCTCGCTCATGCCCCCGAGATCGAACCATAGCGGCCAGGTCTCCCCGCCCCTGCCCTCCGCCCAGCCCTTGCGCAGCTCCTGGGAGCGGTGATAAAGGGTCGCCAGCACCTCGGCGTTGGAGCCCAGGAAGAAGCGCACCCCCTCGCAGCCGAGGGCGTATTCCGCCAGCACCCGGGGGACGTTGCGCGGTCCTCCCCCCACCGCGGCTCTGCCCTCCTCGTCTCTCTCCAGGCGCGGGAAGGTGGACTGGTCCTTCTTTTCCGGTACCTTCTGGGTATCCAGGCGCGCGAAGATGATGGTGCCGCATCCCTCCACGGAATCCACCAGCCTGACCTCTTCAGCCACCTGCTTGATGGAGAAGAGGGCCATGCCCCTGCCGTGCACCCCGAAGGCGTCCTCCACCACCCCTTCCACCTTGGAGGTGACGCGGGCCTCGAAGATCTTGCGGTGCAGGGGGGCCGGGATGCCGCCGCCGTCGTCCAGCACGGTGATGTTGCGCCAGCGGCCCCTTTCCTTCTGGAAGGAGACGTAGATCTCGTGCGCCCCGGCGTCGCGCGCGTTGCGCACCAGCTCCTTCACCACGTCCTCTACGGAGCGGATGTCCTGCAGAGCCTGGCGGCGCTCCGCCTCGGTTATCCTCAGCCTCACGTAGCCGTGGCCGAGGTCCTCCTCGACGGTGAAGGTATTGTGGTCGGCGAAGCTCCTGATGAACCCCAGGAGATCGCTCTCATCTCCATCCGTCCTCGACACCTGCGATCACATCCCTGCCCGGTCCGTCGCTCTCTCCGCGATCTCTATTCTCCATCTCGGCAGCGATGCCCGCATCCTGAACGCCGCAGGCGGGCGAGGCAGACAGGCCGGGAGGGGGTTGCGCCTACTTGGCGTAGTCAACCACGCGCTTCTCCCTCACCACGGTGATCTTGATCTGTCCGGGATATTCCAGCTCGTCCTCTATCTGTCTCGCGATCTCGCGCGACAGCGTCACGCAGCCCAGGTCGTCGATGACGTCCGATTTCACCATCACCCTGATCTCGCGCCCCGCCTGCAGCGCATAGGAGCTCTCCACCCCCTCGAAGGAATCGGCGATGGTCTCCAGCTTCTCCAGGCGCTTTATGTAGCTCTCCAGGGTCTCGCGCCGCGCTCCCGGCCGGGCCGCGCTTATGGCGTCCGCGGCCTGCACCAGCACCGCCTCGATGCTGTGGGCCTCCACCTCTTCGTGGTGAGCCTCTATGGCATGCACCACCGCCTCGCTCTCCTTGAGGCGCTTTGCCAGCTCGGCACCGATGATGGCGTGCGAGCCCTCCACCTCGTGGTCGATGGCCTTGCCGATGTCGTGCAGCAGGCCGGCGCGCTTGGCCAGCTTGATATCGGTGCCCAGCTCCGCGGCCATTATCCCGGCCAGATGCGCCACCTCTATGGAGTGCTTGAGCACGTTCTGTCCGTAACTGGTGCGGTACTTGAGGCGGCCGAGTACCCTCATCAGCTCGTGGTTCACGCCGTGTAGGCCCACCTCGAAGACGGCCTGCTCGCCGACCTCCTTGATCTCCGCCTCCACCTCGGCCTTGGCCTTGTCGTACATCTCCTCGATGCGCGCGGGCTGGATGCGCCCGTCGGTTATGAGCCTCTCCAGGGTTAGCCGGGCTATCTCCCTCCTCACGGGATCGAAGCTGGAGAGGATCACCGCCTCCGGGGTGTCGTCGATGATGAGGTTGATGCCGGTGAGGGTCTCGAAGGTGCGGATGTTCCTGCCCTCTCGGCCGATGATGCGCCCCTTCATCTCGTCGTTGGGCAGAGGGACCACCGATACCGTGGTCTCGGCCACGTGGTCGGACGCGCATCTCTGGATGGCGTTGGCGATGATGTGCTTGGCCTTTTTGTCCGCCTCGTCGCGCAGGCGGCTCTCGATCTTCTTGATCACTTGAGCCGCTTCGCGCTTGGTCTCCTGTTCCACCTGGGTGAGCAGGAGCTGCTTGGCCTCCTCCCTCGAAAGACCGGCGATGCTCTCCAGCTTGGACCTCTGCTCATCCAGCGTCCTCTTCACCTCTTCGCGCATGTCCTGGATCTCGCTCTCCTTGGCTGCCAGCGACCTTTCCCTCTTCTCGAGGTTCTCGGCCCGGTTGTCGAGCTGTTCCTCGCGCTGCAGGAGCCGGCGCTCCAGCCTCTGGAGCTCGCTGCGACGGTTCTTTATCTCCCGCTCCGCCTCGCTGCGCATGGCGAAGATCTCATCCTTAGCCTCGACTAGAGCTTCACGCTTCCTGGTCTCGGCGACCTTCTCCGCCTCTTGCTTTATCCTCCTGGCCTCCTCCTCCGCCGAGGATATCTTCGCCTCGGCCATGAACTTCCTGGCCAGGTAGCCACCCAGCAGCCCGCAGGCAAGGGCCGCCACGCCGATCACTATGCTTACGACAACCATGGATACTCCTCCCTTCGTTTATGTAAAGCCGGGGTTTAACCCCTTACTTAACGCAAAAATGCCGAGTGTTATCTCGGCATAAGGCTTAAATCTGCGATTTAGATTTACCGTCTTGGCCCTCTTTAGACCTGCCTCCAACGGTATATCCCTAAGGCGACTGATCGCCTGAAGAACGAACGAACACCTTAAGCCTGATTAAATTCTAGGAGTAGCCACCTGCACTGTCAAGGAAAGCGGTCCTGTCTTTTCATGCGTAGAGAGGAGCCGCGGTTTCCGCGCAGAACCGATTTTTCCCGTTTATCGAGGAGCTCGCCGGGGCCGGGTCAAAGGTCGGGCCTTGATCCTTCGCGGGACGGCTTTATCCGGGCCCGCGGGACATACAACCCTGAAAGGTCGGTTGCATGGCAGCGGATATCGCCTTGCCCTGCGAGGCTCGGGTCATGTCCGAAAGCCTTCCAGAGCTCGAGATATGGAGCTCGGCGAGAATCCCCTTCTCGCGAGGAGACCGGCTGCCTTTTTCAGCGCCTCGGCCCGGTCCTCGTGAGGACGCTCCGTAAGCACGGCGGCTACGATGCGAGCTGCGTCCTCGCTCTCCCTGTCGGGGTCGAAGGCTCGGCGCATGGCCTCCTCTGCGACCTCTCTCCCGATCCCCCGCCTCCGCAGCTCGCCGTAGACGCGCCCGCTCCCGCGACGCGACCGCTGTGCCGCGGCCACCAGCGCTCGCGCTAGCGCCGCATCGTCGAGAAGGCCCCGCGCCTCCAGGTCCTCCACCACACCCCGCGCCGTCTCAGACGAGAACCCCCTGGCCAGCAGGTCCTCCCTTATCTCGTGGCTGCTCCGCTGGCGGTAGGAGAGCATTCTAAGGGCACGGGACAGAGCACGCCTGACCTCCCCGCCCTCCTGCCCGGAGCTATTTTCCCTTCCCGTCTCCGTTCGGCACCTCCTTGGCCTCCTCCCTTTCGGGCAGCGGGGAAGTGGTCCTGGAGAGGTTGAGCATCTCCCTCAACCTCGTATCCAGGGCTTCCAGGAGCTGGGGGTTATCGCTCAGGTACTGCTTGGCGTTCTCCCTCCCCTGCCCGAGCTGCTCGTCTCCGTAGGTGTACCAAGAGCCGCTCTTCTTCACCAGGCCGTGCTCCACCGCGAGGTCGAGGATGTTGCCTTCCCTGGAGATGCCCTTGCCGTACATGATGTCGAACTCGGCCTTGCGGAAAGGAGGCGCCATCTTGTTCTTGACCACCTTCACCCGCACCTGGTTGCCGGTTATCTCCGCCCCCTGCTTGATGCTCTCGATCTTGCGGATGTCCAGGCGCACGGAGGCGTAGAACTTCAACGCCTTGCCTCCCGGGGTGGTCTCGGGGCTTCCGAACATCACCCCGATCTTCTCGCGCAGCTGGTTGATGAAGATGGCGGTGGTGTTGGACTTGTTTATGGTTCCGGCGAGCTTGCGCAAGGCCTGGGACATCAACCTCGCCTGCAGGCCTACATGGGCCTCCCCCATCTCGCCCTCGATCTCCAGGCGCGGCACCAGCGCGGCCACGGAATCGATGACCACCACGTCCAGCGCCCCGCTCCTCACCAGCATCTCCGCTATCTCCAGCGCCTGCTCTCCCGTGTCCGGCTGGGAGATCAGGAGCTCGTCCACGTCCACCCCCAGGGCTTTGGCGTAACCCGGGTCAAGGGCGTGTTCGGCGTCGATGAAGGCGGCGATGCCCCCCCTCTTCTGCGCCTCGGCGATGATGTGCAGGGCCACGGTGGTCTTGCCGGAGGATTCGGGGCCGAATATCTCCACCACCCTCCCCCTGGGCACTCCCCCTATGCCCAGCGCCAGGTCCAGGGAGAGGGCGCCGGTGGGTATGGCCTCCACCTGGAAGCGGTGGTTGTCCTGGCCAAGCTTCATGATGGAGCCCTTGCCGAACTGGCGCTCTATCTGCACCAGCGCCATCTCCAGAGCCTTCTGTTTCTCCACTTTCACTCCTCCTGAACTGATCCACGCCGCATATGTGCTCGACCGGCAACCGCCCCGATCGTCTTCGACGCCTCATCCTCGCGTCCTCACACATTATATTTCTGCGGGGTGACAACAACACCTTTGGGGCTCGGCGCTGAGGTCTTCACGGTGACGGCAAAACCTCCGGACGTGCCGCCGGAGGATTTGCGACTCTGCTATGAAGAGCATCACGCCCTATTAAGCGGGGTGACAACAACACCTTTGGGGCTCGGCGCTGAGGTCTTCACGGTGACGGCAAAACCTCCGGACGTGCCGCCGGAGGAGCCGGCGGTGCTCCAGCGGGAATCCGGGGCACGGGTGAGTCCCTCGGTCACTCCTCCGGAGCGCCGGGCCCCGTTTCCATCAACTCCTCTCGAGGCGGGCGATGAACATGCCCTCGCAGCCGTGGAGGTGCGGCATCAACTGGGCATACCCGTCGGGCGACAACGAGGAGCGATAGGGCTCGGGCAGAAAGGCGCCGAGGTCCGCGGCGTGGAAATCGCCGTGCCGGGCGAGGAAGGCCTCCACCACCTCCGATGTCTCCTCGCGCGTATAGGTGCACACGGAATAGACCACCGCGCCGCCGGGGCGGACCGTGCGCGCCGCCGCCTCCAGCAGTGAGGCCTGAAGGCGCGTGAAGCCGGGGAGGTCTTCGGGCTTCCTGCGCCACCTGAGCTCCGGGTTGCGGCGCAGGGTTCCCAGTCCGGAGCAGGGGGCGTCCACCAGGACCAGGTCGGCTTCCCCGTCCACCAGGTCCGGAAGTCCGTGGGCGTCGCCCTGCAGCAACGCGACGTTCTCCAGTCCCAGGCGCTCCACGGACTTCTTCATGGCCTCGAGGCGTTTGGCGTTGACGTCCACCGCGAGGACGCGGCAGGCGGGCCCTCCGAGCGTGGCCAGGTGGGTAGCCTTGCCACCGGGAGCGGCGCACGCGTCCACCACCAGGTCGCCCTCTCCGGGAGAGACGGCGTACCCCACCAGCATGGACCCCTCGTCCTGCACCACGCAGAGCCCCTCGCACAGCAGGTCCTGCAGAGCGGGATAGGATAGAGAAACCTCCCGCACCGCCTCGCGCAGCGCGGGTGAAAGCTCCCCCGCTCCGCCTCTCTCCTCGACCTTCGCCAGCAGTCCGGGGGCGTCGATGCGCATCGGGTTGGCGCGCAGCGTGAGGGAGGGGATGGTGTTGTCGCTGACGCACAGCGCCTCGGCTTCCTCCGGGGCCATGCGCGCCAATAGCAGTTCCACAAGCCAGCGAGGATGCGAGTGCACCACCTCGAGATATTCCGGCGTGTCCTCGCGCGGCGGCAGGGACAGGGAGTCCTTCTCCGCCACCGCCCTCCGCATCACCGCGTTGACGAAAGATGCCGGTCCCGGCCCCAGGCGCGCCTTCGCCAGGGATACGCTCTCATTGGCGGCGGCATGGCCGGGGATGCCCAGGCGGTAGAGCTGGTACATGCCCAGCCTCAGAACGTCCAGGATCGCGCCATCGATCTCCTCCAGGGGGCGGTCCGAGAGCTGGGATATCAGGTGGTCCAGCAGGTTGCGGTGCCTCTGCACCCCGTAGCACAGCTCCGCCACCAGGGAGCGGTCGCGCGGTGCGAGGCGTGACTTCCCCAGCGAGTAGCGCAGCAGGAGACCCAGGTATGCGCCGCCGTCGTTCACCCGGCGGGTGAGGTCGAAGGCGAGCTCCCGCGCACCGGGGGGCGGGGTACCTCGCTTTCCCTTTCCGCTCGCCTTGCGCTTGCCCACCGCCGCGCCCCGCTGACTTTTTCCTCCCGCTCGCCCCTCAGGCGGCCTTGCGCCCTTCATCCCGCTCGCCTTCCGCTCGCCCGTCGCCTCGCCTCGCATGCCGTTTCCCGACCTCTCTCCTCTCCAACGCCGCCGCGCCCCGCTCTTCTTTTCATCCCCCTCGCCCCTCAGGCGGCCTTGCGCCCTTCATCCCGCTCGCCTTCCGCTCGCCCGTCGCCTCGCCCCGCATGTTATTTCAGAGCCGCTCTCCTCTCCAACGCCGCCGCGCCCCGCTATCTTCCTTCCGAGAAGTCTCCGCGAACCGGCCCCCCATGTCAACGACATCCATCCGTTCCGCCGCGCCTCCCGCGCTTGCTGGGTCCATCCTCGTCCCATGCGTCCCCCGCCCGCTTCGCTGCCGGGCCGCCGAGCTGCACGGCGCGCACCCCTTCGCCCGACGGACCGGCCATCATCAGGACGGGGGCAAAGCGCGGAACTGATTGTAGCCTTCCCGCCGCATCATGCTCCCATCCGCAGACCGCTGGAGATCCCGCGCCGGCAGAGACGCTGTCATGCAGGCTCCTTTCCCAGGCGCTCCCCCTCCGCCGGCCGGTAACCCCGCAGGAACTCCTCCGCCGACATCGCCCTCTTTCCCTCCGGCTGCAGCTCGAGGATGCGCAGCGTTCCCTCTCCCGTGCCCACGAGCAGTCCTCCGCCGCCGGACGAGAGCATCCCCGGCTCCAGCTCCGGCCGCGTGCGCTCCGGCACGGCGCGCAGAATCTTGATTCTCCGGCCGCGCAGGTAGGTATAGGCACCGGGACGGGGCGCGAGCGCCCTCACGCGGTTGAAGACCTCCCTCGCCGGCCTGGTCCAGTCCAGGAGCAGCTCCCCGGGTTGGATGGGGGGCGCGTAACTGGCTCCCTCCTCACCCTGCGGGCGCGCCTCCAGGTAACCGTCCACCCAGAGGGGAAGGCAGTTCTCCACCAGCGTGGCGCCTAAGGCGGCGAGGCGCAGTCGCAGAGACCGTTCGTCGTCATCCTCTTCCACCGCGGTGTCCCGGGCGGCGATGATGGGGCCGGTGTCCATGCCCTCGTCCATGAGCATGAGGGAGACGCCGCTCCTTTCATCCCCTTCCATTAGCGCCCTGCGGATGGGCGCGGCGCCCCGGTGGCGCGGGAGCAGGGAGGGATGCACGTTCACGCATCCCCTGGGAGGATATTCCAGGATCTCCCGGGGGAGGATGATGCGATAATCGGACACCAGCACCACCTCGGGATGCTCGCGGCTCAAGGCTTCCCGGAAGCCGGGTTCGCCGGGATGAGAGGTTTCCGTGAGCGCCAGCTCAGCCTCCAGAGCCGCCGCCTTGCAGGGGGTGGGGCGCGGTTTGCGCCCCCTGCCCGCTGGCCGGTCGGGGAGGGTCAGCACCCGCCGGGGACGGAACCCGGCCTCCGCCAGTTCACGCAGGAGGGCGGCCGCGAAATCTCCGCTGCCGACGAACAGGTATCTCGGTTCCGCACCCCGCAAGCGCATCAGCGGGCCCCACTCCCGCGCTGACCGCCGACGCCTGGCTCCCACCCCTCCTCAAGCATGCGCAGTGCTTCCACGCGGCTCACGCGGTCGGTGCGTTCCAGGATGAGCTTTCCGTCCAGGTGGTCCATCTCGTGCTGGAAGACCCTTGCCAGCCAACCTTCGGCGTGAACGCGCCTCAGCTCGCCCGTGAGGTCCAGGTATTCCAGTTCCACGGAAAGGTGCCGGCTCACGGGGAGGACGGGCCCCGGCAGGCTCAGGCAGCCCTCCACCTCCTCTACCTCTTCCTCCGACGCGAAGACGATGCGCGGGTTTATGCACGCCTCGAGCTCTCCCTCGTTCTCGTATACGAAGACCCGTTTGACCACGCCGATCTGGTTCGCGGCCAGCCCCGCACCGCCCGGCCTGGGAATGGAATCCATGAGGTCGCGCACCAACCTCTCCACGTCGGAGTCTATGCGCTCGACCTCCGCGCACCTCTCCTTGAGCACCGGGTCTCCGAAAGTCCTTATGGGCAGGACCGCCATCTTCCCGCTCCTCCGCTGGTCATGGTCCGGAATGACTTCCGGCCGCCTTTTCCGGGCTCTCCTAGATACCGGCCTCCTTGCGCAACAGCTCCGCCTTGTCGGTATGCTCCCAGGCGAAGTCCTTGTCCTGGCGCCCGAAATGCCCGTAGGCCGCCGTCTTCCTGTAGATGGGCCGCCGCAGCTTCAGGTCCCTGATGATGGCCGCGGGACGGAGGTCGAAGTACTCCCGGATGAGGGCTTCGATGACCTCGAGGGGGACCTTCTCCGTACCGAAGGCTTCCACCATCACCGATACTGGATGCGCCACGCCGATGGCGTAGGCCAGCTGAACCTCGAAACGGTCGGCGAGGCCTGCGGCCACCACGTTCTTGGCCACGTAACGGGCCGCGTAGGCCGCGGAACGGTCCACCTTGGTGGGGTCCTTGCCCGAGAAGCAACCCCCTCCGTGGCGCGCCATGCCGCCGTAGGTGTCCACGATTATCTTGCGTCCCGTGAGTCCCGTGTCCCCCATGGGGCCCCCGGTGACGAACTTCCCGGTGGGGTTCACCAGCACCCGGAGGCTGCGGTCGTACATATCCGGAGGGAGCACGGGATGGATGACGTGCTCGATGAGGTCCGGTTTCATCAGCTCCTCGATGTCCACGTTGGGACGGTGCTGCGCGGAGATGAGCACCGTGTCCACGCGCACCGGGCGGTCGCCCTCGTATTCCACCGTCACCTGGCTCTTGCCGTCGGGCCTGAGATAAGGGAGGACGCCCGCCTTGCGCACCTCTGAGAGGCGGTGGCACAGCTTGTGGGCAAGGAGTATGGGCATGGGCATGAGCTCCGGGGTCTCGTTGCAGGCGTAGCCGAACATCATGCCCTGGTCGCCGGCGCCCAGGGAGTCCAGCATCTCGTCCTCGGCCTCGCCGGTCCTCTCCTCCAGGGCGTGGTCTACGCCCTGCGCGATATCCGAGGACTGGGGGTCGATGGAGACCACCACCCCGCAGGTCTCGTGGTCGAAGCCGTACTTGGCCCGCGTGTAGCCGATCTCCTCGATGGTGCGGCGCACCGTCCCCGGGATGTCCACGTAGGTAGAGGTGGTCATCTCCCCCGCCACCACCACCAGCCCCGTGGTGACCAGGGTCTCCACCGCCACACGTCCGAAGGGGTCGTCCTTGTAGACCTCGTCGAGTATGGCGTCCGAGATCTGGTCGGCTATCTTGTCCGGGTGTCCCTCGGTGACCGACTCCGAAGTGAACAGGTGGCGCTGGGACACTTCCCCTCCTTTCCTCCTGCAACGCCGCTGCCGCGGCGCGGCGACAAACGCTTTAACCGCATTATTATACACGTTCAGGACTTCGCGGTAGGCGGTTCGCCCGCGCTTCCTCGCGAAGCAGAGGATTCGCGACGGGGACACCCCCGCTACTTGTAGATGAAGATGAGCACCAGGGTGGAGACCACGAAGACCACGGCGCTGGCGATGGTGATGCGGTCGAGGTTCTTCTGCACGATCTGGGTTCCCGCCGCGCCTCCCACGGATGCGCCTCCGAAGAGGCTGGACATGCCTCCGCCGCGTCCGGAATGCAGCAGCACGAAGACGGTCATGGAGACGCTGGAAAGGAAGAAGAAGACCAGCATGATGTACTTCAATACGTCCACGGCTCAATACCTCCTCGATACGAGGGTTCATTATAACATAAGGACGTGCCCGCGGGCCCGCCCGCCGCAGGTACGGCCTTTCTCCCCGCGGCCAGCGCTCATGTGGCGGCGCGCACGATGGCCAGGAAATCCCCCGCCTTCAGGCTGGCCCCTCCCACCAGGGCGCCGTCGATGTCCGGCATGGCCATGAGCTCCCCGGCGTTGTCCGGCTTCACGCTCCCCCCGTAGAGCACGCGCGCTGACTGCGCGTTGGCGTCTCCGAAGCGCGCGGCCAGACGCTCCCGGATGAAGGAGTTCATCTCCTGGGCGTCTGCGGGAGTGGCCGTCCTGCCGGTGCCGATGGCCCAGATGGGCTCGTAGGCGATCACCAGGCCGGCCGCTTCCCCGACGCCGACCTCCGCCAGGTCCGCCTCGAGCTGGGACTGCACTTTCCTGAAGGCGTCGCCCGCCTCGCGCTCCTCCAGGGTCTCTCCCACGCAGAGGATGGGGGTCATGCCCTCGTCCAGCACCGCGCGCACCTTGGCGGACACCAGCTGGTCGTCCTCCCCCAAGATCTCGCGGCGCTCGGAATGTCCGACGATGACGTAGATCACCCCAAGGACCTTGAGCATGGGGGGCGATATCTCTCCCGTGAACGCGCCCTCGCGGCGCGGATAGACGTTCTGGGCTCCCAGCGCCACCCGCGACCCCGTCTCGGATAGCAGGCGCGAGACGTCGGCGAGGGCGGTGAAGGGAGGGCAGACGGCCACCTCCGCGGCCTCCGTGCTCTCCATCCCGGCGGTAAGCTCGCGCACCAGCTCCACCGCCTCCTGGTTGGTCTTGTACATCTTCCAGTTGCCGGCGATAAGCGGCGTCCTCATCTCCATCACCCCTGCTCCTTCTCCAGCACCGCCACTCCCGGCAGCACCCTTCCTTCCAGCATCTCCATGGAGGCCCCGCCGCCGGTGGAGATGTGGGTGAAGGCCTCGCGGAGCCCGTATTTCTCGATGGCCGCTATGGTGTCGCCGCCGCCGGCGACCTTCACCGCAGAGGAGGAGGCGATGGCCTCGGCGACCGCGCGCGTCCCTTCCTGGAAGCGCTCCCATTCGAACACCCCCATGGGGCCGTTCCAGAAGATGGTCGCCGCGCCCTCCAGGTGACGCTTGAAATCCTTAACCGTGTCCGGACCGATATCCAGGCCCATCCAGCCCGCGGGTATCTCACCTGCGCTCACCACCCTGCTGGGAGCGTCGGCCTCGAAGCGCTCCGCCACCACCAGGTCGGCCGGCAGCACCACCGCGGCGCTTCCCTCCTCCACAGGGTCAAGCACCCCCTTGACCTCATCCAGCAGCTCATCCTCGCACAGGGAGGCGCCGATCTCCACCCCCTGCGCCTTGAGCATGGTGAAGCACATCCCTCCTCCGATGAGCATGGTGTCTACCAGTCTCTGGAAGTTGCCCAGGAGCTTGAGCTTGTCCGACACCTTGCTCCCGCCGAGCACCGCCACGAAGGGTCGCGCGGGGTCGCGCAGCAGGCCCTGGAGCACGGAAACCTCCTTCTCCATGAGCAGGCCCGCCGCGGAGGGCAGGAGCTCCGCCACCCCCACCACCGAGGCGTGGGCGCGGTGTGCGGCTCCGAAGGCGTCGTCCACGTAGAGGTCCCCCAGCCGCGCCAGGGCAGCCGCGAAGGCGGGGTCGTTCTTCTCCTCCCCCTCCTCGAAGCGCAGGTTCTCCAACATGAGCACCTCGCCGGGGGAGAGGGCGGCGGCTGCCCGTTCGGCCTCCTCCCCCACCACCAGGTCGATCTTGCGCACCGCCACGCCGAGGAGCTCGCCCAGCCTTGCGGCCACGCCGTCCAGGCGCAGCTCCTCCACCACCTTTCCCTTGGGGCGTCCCAGGTGGGACATGACCACCAAGGCCGCCCCGCGCTCCCGCAGCAGCTCGAGGGTGGGTAACGCGGCCCTGATGCGCGTGTCGTCCTTCACCCCGCCCGACTCGTCGAGGGGGACGTTGAAGTCCACCCTCACCAGCACTCTTTTCCCCGCGACCTCCAGGTCGCGCACGCTTCTCACCGCCATGGCGGCCCACCTCACGGCAGCAGGATGCCCAGCAGGTCCACCAGTCGGTTGGAGAAACCCCATTCGTTGTCGTACCAGGACACCACCTTGCACATCCTGCCCATGACCATGGTGGAGGCGGCGTCGAACACAGAGGAGGCGGGATTGCCGATCACGTCCGAGGAGACGATGGGGTCCTCGGTGTATTCCAGGATGCCCTGCAGCGGGCCCTCGGCGGCCGCGCGCACGGCGGCGTTGATCTCCTCCTTGCCGGCCTCGCGCGAGAGCACCGCCACCAGGTCCACCACGCTGCCGTCCATCACCGGCACGCGCATGGCGATGCCGTCCATCTTGCCCTTGAGCTCCGGGATGACCAGGCCGATGGCCTTGGCGGCTCCCGTGGAGGTGGGGATGATGTTCCCCGCCGCCGCCCGGGCGCGGCGCAGGTCCTTGTGGGGGAAATCGAGGATGCGCTGGTCGTTGGTGTAGGCGTGCACGGTGGTCATGAAGCCGCTCTCCACCCCTATGGCGTCCATGAGCGCCTTGACCACGGGCGCCAGGCAGTTGGTGGTGCAGGAGGCGTTGCTGATGATGTGGTGCTTCTCCGCGTCGTAGCGGTCATGGTTGACCCCCATGACCACGGTGATGTCCGGGTCGGTGGCGGGGGCGGTGATCACCACCTTGCGCGCCCCTGCCTCCAGGTGCTTGGCGGCCCCCTCGCGAGCGGTGAACACGCCGGTGGCCTCGATGACCACCTCTACCCCCATGTCCTTCCAGGGGAGCAGGGCGGGATCACGCTCCGAGAGGACCTTTATGCTCCTGCCGTCCACGACGAGCTCTCCCTCGCCCGCCTCCACGCTGCCGGGATACTTGCCGAAGACGGTGTCGTACTTGAGGAGGTGCGCCAGGGTCCTGGTGTCCGTGAGGTCGTTGACCGCCACCACCTCCACGCCCTTGGCGGCGGCCGCGCGCAGAAACAGGCGCCCGATCCTGCCGAAACCGTTTATGCCCACTCTTGCGGCCATGTCGCATACCTCCTTCGACTCGCTCCCGTGTCGCCGGGATATCCTGCCGATGCCTTTCCACAAGCCATTATAAGCATTTAGCGTGTCTGGTAAACATCGCCTGCCCGCGTTCGCCTGCGCCAAGGCGCTCTCCGGGACCGCGACAAAGTCACGGACGAGACCTTCCGGCAGCAAAGAAGGCACGCATTAACGGGTGCGCTCGCCGGCACTGCAGGAACGGACAAGCCTCACAGGCTTGAGGCGATGCGGCGGATGCGCAGCAGGCGGTGGTGGACGGCTGACTTGCTCAGGGGAGGCTGCATGCAGGCCCCCAGCTCCTGCATGCTCGCCTCGGGGTGCCGCAGGCGCGTCAATGCCACCTCTCTCAGGGCGGGCGAGAGGCTCTCCAGGCCCATGGCCTCCTCGATGCGCCTGATGTCCCGCAGCTGCCTCTGGGCCGCGTCCACGGCGCGCTCGAGATTGGCGGTCTCGCTGTTCACGCGGCGGTTGACCCCCGCGCGCATCTCCCGCATCACCGCGTCGCTCTGCAGCCTCAACACCGCGGCGTGGGCCCCCATGAGGGCGAGGAGGTCGGCCTGCTCCCGCCGGCCCTTGCTGTACACGCAGTAGAGGTCGCGCCTGCGGTTCACGCTCATCTCCAGACCGAAACGTCCCGCCAGGCTCGCCAGCCCCTCGGCCATCTCGAGGTGGCGCACGTTTATCTCCAGATGGGCGGGGCTCTCCGGCCGGCTCACGTAGCCGCCTCCCAGGAAGGCCCCTCGAAGGTAGGCGGCGGCGCAGCAGGTCCTCCTGGTGAGGCGGGCCGGCACCCCCATCACCGGGCGCATGGCGTCGTCCAGGAGATGGAGTTCGTTGAGCACCTGTGCCAGGCGGGGATCTTCTGCCAGGAAAAGGCAGTAGCAGTTGTGTCCCCTGAGGCGCGGCGCCTTCTCCACCCGCAGCTCCGGTGCGAGGTCGAAGAGCTCCCTGAGGAGAGAGAACATCTTCCTGGCCACGGCGGCGTTCTCGCTCTCGGTGTGCAGAGCCACCCGGTGAGGCCCCAGGATGTGCAGCGAACCCTCCAGGCGCAGGAGGGCGGAGAGCTCGGCCAGGCTGCAGCAGCGGCGCGGCGGCCCGAGCCGCGCCAGCTCGTCTTTCACTTCCGAGGTGAAGGCCATCTCCCCTCTCAGCCCCGCTGCACGTCGCGGTGTCGCGCGTTCACGCGCCAGTCGCTTCCCTGAAGGCGCCTCGCCATCTCTTCCACCAGCACCACCGAGCGGTGCTTCCCGCCCGTGCACCCGAAGGCAACGGTTATGTACCTCCTGCCCTCGCGCAGAAAGCGGTCCTTGAGGAAGAGGAGCAGGGATCCCACACGGTCCAGGAATTCCAGGCTCTCCTCCTGGTCCAGCACATAACGCCGCACGCGCTCGTCGCTCCCGTCCAGGTCGCGCAGCTCGTCCACCCAGAAGGGGTTGGGGAGGAAGCGCAGGTCGAAGACCATATCGGCGTCAAGGGGCAGGCCGAATTTGTAACCGAAGGACACCAGGGTCATCTCCGGCAGGGTGATGCCCTCCTCGCCGCTGTAAAGTTCCACCAGTTGTTCTCGCAACTGATGCACGTTCGTCCCCGAGGTGTCGATGACGATGTCTGCGCGCCCCCGTAGACCACGGAGGAGCTCGCGCTCCCTGGCGATGCTCTCCAGGATCCCACCCCCGGCATGGATGGGGTGGGAACGCCTGGTCTCCTTGAAACGCTTGAGCAGGGTCTCGTCATCCGCCTCCAGGAAGATGATGCGGTAAGGGATACCGCCACGATCCAGTTCGTCCAGGGATTCGTTGAGGTCCTCGAAGAACTCTCCGCCACGAACGTCGATAACCGCCGCGAGATGGTCGATCCTGGCGCCCTCGCCCGAACACAGCTCCACCATCTTCACCAGCAGGGAGGGGGGGAGGTTGTCGACGCAGAAGTGTCCCAGGTCCTCCATGCTCTTTATGGCGATGGATTTTCCCGCTCCCGAGAGGCCGGTGACGATGGTTATCTCCAGCCTGCACCTCCGCTACTCTGGTCGCCTTTACCTGATTATAGCGCTTGCGGCGCGGGCATGAACAGGCATGCCGCTGCCACCCGCCGCGGCTCCACCGTCCGTGGCCATGCGCACGGTCATGCGCGGACCAGGTCTCTGTCCACCTCGATGCCCTCGTGGGCGAGGAGCATGGCCTTGATGTCCTCTCGTCCTCCGAAGCCCCCCAGCCCTCCGTCCGCCCTGATCACGCGGTGACAGGGGATGAAGATGGGAAAGGGGTTGTCGCGCAGAGCGTTGCCTGCCGCCCTCGCCGCACCCGCATGGCCGGCGCTCACGGCCACCTCGCGGTAGGAGAGCGTCTCTCCCCGCGGGATGGCGATGACCCGACGGTAGACCGCCTCCTGAAAAGGGGTGGGATGGAAGAGTCCCAGCAGGCGGAGGGAGAGGGCACGGTCGATCGCCCCTCCCGCGAAGTAGACCGCCAGGGCGTCCTCCATCTCCGACACCAGCCGCGGGGGCCTCAACAGGCAGGGGACGGGCGGCCTGCCCACTTCCCCCAGGGTAAGGCGAGCCGGCTTGTCCCCCAGCAGGTAGATGCGCAGAACTCCCACCGGCGTCGCCATCTCGCGTACCGCGGGATGGATCATCCTTCCACCTCCCCTTCGCCGGCCTCCGCGCCCCTGCCACCGGCCGTGGACTCCTTCCTTTCCTCCCCGCTCTCCTCGGGATGGAAGGCACGGTAGAGGCTCTCGGCGCTGCGCCGGTCCATGAAACTGAGGGCCGCGAGCTCGGGCAGGGTGGCGGCCGCGATGGCCCTCACGCTGCCGTAGTGGCGCAGCAGCGCCTTCTTGCGTTTTGCCCCGATGCCCGGCACGCCGTCGAGCAGGGAAGCCCTCGTCCTCCTTCCGCGCTCGCGGCGGTGATACTCCAGGGCGTAGCGGTGCGCCTCGTCGCGTATGCGCTGCAGGAGGTGCAGGGCCTCGCTGTCCCGGGGCAGCATCACCCGGGAGGGTTCTCCGGGCAGATGTATCTCCTCCAGGCGCTTGGCCAGCGAAGCCACGGCGATATCCGTAAAACCGTGTTTATGCAGGGCCTTCAAGGCCGCCGCAAGCTGGCCTTCCCCCCCGTCGACCACCAGGAGGTCCGGCTTCTTATGGAAGGAATCGAGGCGCGGGCCCCTTCCGCCTTCCCGGGCCCGCCAGGCATGCTCGCCGGCGTCCCTGAGCCTGGAGAGGCGGCGGTCCAGCACCTCCTCCATCATGGCCACGTCGTTCTGCCCCATGACCCCGCGGATGCGGAATCGCCGGTAGTCGCCGCGCGCCGGGATACCCGCCTCGAAGACCACCATGGAGCCCACGGCGTCGTCGGCGCCGAGGTTGGAGATGTCGTAGCACTCGATGCGGTAAGGCACCCGGGGCAGGCAGAGACCACTGTGGATCCCCTCCACGGCGCGCGATATCCAGCCCAGGTCGCTCTCCAGCCGGGCCCGCTGCAGTCCGTGCGCGAGGCGGGCGTTCTCCACCACCTTCTCCACCAGACGGCGCTTCTCCCCCCGCTGCGGGACGCTCAACCGCACCGCCCTTCCCGCTTTCTCCCGCAGCCAGGCCTGCAGCGGCCCCATCTCCTCCTCGGGCGGGGTATGGGACAGCAACACCCGGGGCGGGACCGCGGTGGCGTCCATGTAATAGCGGGGGAGGAAGGCGGACAGCGCCTCTCCCTCGTCCTGGAGAGCGGGAAGAGTGGAATAATAATCCTGTTTCCCCAGTATCTTCCCGCCACGTACCGTGAACACCGTGATGCAGGCGTCGAGCTCATCGGCAAATATCCCGAACACGTCCTGATCCTCGCCCCGCAGGCTGTGCGCCTGCTGCCTCTCCAGGATGCGCTGCAGGGCCAGGATGCGGTCGCGCGTGCGCGCCGCGTTCTCGTATTCCAGGCGCGAGGCCTCGAGGCGCATGCGCTCCTCCAGCCCCCGCAGGATCTCCTCGTGTCCCCCCTCCATGAACTCGCGCACCCCGGCGATGATGCGCCCGTATTCCTCCCTGGTGACCTCGCCGGTACATGGCCCGCAACAGCGCCCGATATGGTATTCGAGGCACGGGCTGCCGGTGCTCTTGCCGGGCTCCCTTCCCCGGCAGGAGCGGAAGGGGAACACCTTGCGCAGGGTCTCGATGGCCTCGCGCACCGCGCCGGCGTGGGGAAAGGGGCCGTAATAGACGTTCTCGGGACGGCGCCTGCCGCGAACGAATATGACGCGGGGAAAGGCGTCCCCGGCGCAGATGGCCATGTAGGGATAGGATTTGTCGTCCCGGAACAGGATATTGTAGTCGGGGCGATGGCGCTTTATGAGGTTGGCCTCCAGGATGAGCGCCTCCACCTCGTTGGCGGTGACGATGAAGTCGACGGCCGCCGCCCGGGAGCGCAGCATCTCCAGGCGGGGGTTGTCGGGCTCTCCTCCCTGAAAATAGGAGGCCACGCGCTTGCGCAGGGACGCCGCCTTGCCCACGTAGATCACCCTGCCGGACGCGTCCTTGAAGAGATAGACCCCGGGTCCGTCCGGCAGCGAGGCCGCTGCCCCCTTCAGCTCGCTCACCCCGGACCTCACCCCGCTTTCTCTCTTGTTTCGAGGCCCAGCAGAGGACGCAGGAACTCTCCGGTATAGGAGCCGGGGGTCGCCGCCACCTCCTCCGGCGTCCCCTCCGCCACCACGCGGCCCCCCTCCCCGCCTCCCTCGGGACCGAGGTCGATCACCCAGTCCGCGCACTTGATCACGTCCAGGTTGTGCTCGATGATGAGCACGGTATTGCCCGCGTCCACCAGCCCCTGGAGCATGTCCAGGAGCTTGGCGATGTCGTCGAAATGGAGGCCCGTTGTGGGCTCGTCCAGGAGATAGAGGGTGCGTCCCGTGGCGCGCCTGTTCAGTTCAGAGGCGAGCTTCACCCGCTGCGCCTCGCCGCCGGAGAGGGTTGGCGCGGGCTGCCCGAGCTTTATGTACCCCAGGCCCACGTCGTTGAGGGTCTGCAGGTGGCGACGGATGGGAGGGATGGCGGAAAAGAATTCCAGCGCCTCCTCGACGGACATCTCCAGCACCTGGCTGATGTTGCGTCCCTTGAAGGTCACCTGCAGGGTCTCCTCGTTGTACCTCTTGCCCTTGCAGACCTCGCAGGGGATGAAGACGTCGGGCAGGAAGTGCATCTCTATCTTGATGGTGCCGTCGCCGCGGCAGGCCTCGCACCGGCCTCCCCGCACGTTGAAGCTGAACCTGCCGGGCCTGTAGCCCCGCGCACGGGCCTCCACCGTCTGGGCGAAGACGGCGCGTATGCGGTCGAATACCCCGGTGTAGGTGGCGGGGTTGGAGCGCGGGGTGCGACCGATGGGGCTCTGGTCGATGTTGATGACCTTGTCGATGTGCTCCAGGCCCAAGATGCCGGCGTGTTTCCCCGGGGGCACTTTGGAGCGGTAGAGCCTCCTCGCCAGCCCGCGGTAGAGGACGTCGTGCACCAGGGTGCTCTTTCCCGACCCCGAGACGCCGGTCACGCACACCAGCCTTCCCAGCGGTATCTCCACGTCGATCCCCTTGAGGTTGTGCTCCTCCGCCCCCTTTATCACCAGGCTGCGCCCGTTGCCGGCGCGGCGTGCACCGGGCGGCCGGATGGACCGGTCGCCGCGCAGGTAGCTGGCGGTTATGGAATCCCGGTGCTGCAGAAGCCCCTGCAGGGGACCGCTGTAGACGATCTCTCCTCCGTGCTCCCCCGCCCCCGGCCCGATGTCCACCACCCAGTCTGAGGCGCGGATGGTGGCCTCGTCGTGCTCCACCACGATGAGGGTGTTGCCGAGGTCGCGCAGGCCTTCCAGGGTGGCGATGAGGCGGCGGTTGTCGCGCTGGTGAAGTCCTATGGACGGCTCGTCGAGGATGTACAACACCCCCACCAGCCCGCTCCCGATCTGGGTGGCGAGGCGTATGCGCTGCGCCTCCCCGCCCGCCAGGGTGGAGGCCGCGCGGTCGAGGGAGAGGTAATCAAGGCCCACGTCCACGAGGAAACCCAGGCGCGCCGACAGCTCTTTGAGGATGCGGCGCGCGATGGCCTCCTCGGTGGGGCTCAAGGGAAGACTTGACAGGAAGCGTGCGCACTCGCGGATGGAAAGGCATGAGAGCTGGTGGATGTTCAGGCCCCCCACGGTGACCGCGAGGCTGGCCGGCTTCAGCCGTGCACCACCGCAGGCGGGGCAAGGCCTGAGGTTCATGTACTGGGAGATGCGGGCGCGAGCGTATTCCGAGTCCGTCTCCGCGTAACGCCGCTCCAGCCACCTGATCACCCCCTCGTAGCGTGTGAAGTAGGCGCGCGCGTAGCCTCGGCGGCTGCGGTAGCGCACGTACACCTTCTCCTCCCCAGTGCCGTAGAGGATCTTCTCCCTTATCTCCGCGGGTAGCTCGCCGAAGGGAGTGCGCGTGCTGAACTCGTACTTCTCGGCCAGCGCTTCCAGGAGGCGGTATGCGTAGGTGGAGGTGGCGGCGCTGGGCCAGGCCGCTATGGCCCCCTCCTCGATGCTCAGGGTGGGGTCGGGCACCACCAGCTCGGGATCGATGACCTGGAGGTATCCAAGCCCGCTGCATTCCGGGCACGCTCCGTAGGGGCTGTTGAAGGAGAACATGCGCGGCTCCAGCTCCGGCAGGTTGACGTCGCACTGCGGGCAGGAGAAATGCTCGCTGTACCAGCGGTCCTCCTCCCCCTCCGCCCCGACCACCACCATGCCCCCTCCGAGCTCGAGCGCGGTCTCTAGGGAGTCCGCCAGGCGGCGGCGCAGGCCTTCCTTGATCACCAGGCGGTCCACCACCACCTCGATGTCGTGCCGTACGTACCTCTCCAGGCGTATGTCCTCTTCCAGGTCTACGTAACGTCCGTCCACCCGCGCCCTGGCGAACCCCTTTCCCCTCATCTCCGCCAGGAGCCGCGAGTACTCACCCTTGCGCCCGCGCACCAGGGGGGCGAGGATGTAGAGGCGCGTCCCGGGCTCGTAGGCGAGCACCTTCTCGATGATCTGCTGCGCGGTCTGGCGCTCGATGGGCCGGCCGCAGGACGGGCAGTGCGCCCTGCCTATGCGCGCGTAGAGGAGGCGGAGGTAGTCGTGGATCTCTGTGATGGTCCCCACCGTGGAGCGGGGATTCCTGGTGGCGCTCTTCTGGTCGATGGAGATGGCCGGGGAGAGCCCGTCGATGTGGTCCACGTCGGGCTTCTCCATCTGGCCCAGGAACTGTCTGGCGTAGGCGGACAGGGACTCCACGTACCTGCGCTGCCCCTCGGCGTAGATGGTGTCGAAGGCCAGGGACGACTTGCCGCTTCCCGAGAGGCCGGTCATGACGATGAGCCTGCCCCGGGGCAGCCTGAGGTGGACGTTCTTGAGGTTGTGCTCACGCGCGCCGCTGATGACTATCCATTCCGTATACGGCGGCACCTCCGGCAGCTCGGTCGCTCCCTCCATCACCATCCCCGTTCCGTAGAAGTGTCCGGACCCGGACCATGGCGCCCCTGCCCGGTCTCATAGACGGCGCTCGCCTCCGTGCGGGGGCCGGTTGCCCGGCCTCTCCCCGCCCCCCGCCCTCACGACCCGGGAAAGCTCCGCGCCTCCCTTGCCGGCAATGGCCGTGCGCCCATGGCGTGGGAGGTCCTCAAACGCCGCCGGCCCTCTCCCGCTCCGCCCGACGGCGCAGGCGTTTCTTGAGGTCGGCGATCTCGTCTCGCAGGCGCGCCGCGTACTCGAAGCGGAGGTCGTCGGCGGCCAGCCGCATCTCCTCCTCGAGGCCGGCGATGAGCCTTTCCAGCTCGGGGAGGGGCATCTCCTCCTGCTCCCTCCTGCGCACGCGGTAGGGAGCCTTCTCGTCCGGGACCAGGACCATATCCATTATATCGCTCACGCGCTTGCGGACCGTCTGGGGGTCTATGCCGTGCTCTCGGTTGTAGGCTATCTGCAGGGCGCGCCTGCGCTCCGTCTCCTCCAGGGCCCGGCGCATGGACTCGGTGACCTCCGAGGCGTACATGATCACCTCCCCGTGCACGTTGCGCGAGGCTCTCCCGATGGTCTGGATGAGGGAACGCTCGTTGCGTAAAAATCCCTCCTTGTCGGCGTCCAGGATGGCCACCAAAGACACCTCGGGCAGGTCGAGGCCCTCGCGCAGCAGGTTGATGCCCACCAGGACGTCGAACTCCCCCGTGCGCAGGTCGCGTATGATCTCCACGCGGTCCAGGGTGTCGATCTCGGAGTGCAGGTAGCGCACCCTGAGGCCCATCTCCAGGAGGTAATCGGTGAGGTTCTCCGCCATGCGCTTGGTGAGGGTGGTCACCAGGGTGCGCTCGTCGCGCTCCACGCGGCGCCGTATCTCCGCCATGAGGTCGTCTATCTGGCCCCGGGCGGGACGCACCGAAAGCTCGGGGTCCACCAGGCCGGTGGGGCGGATGATCTGCTCGACCACCCGCGCGGAGAGACCCAGTTCCCAGTCCCCGGGGGTGGCGCTCACGCAGATCACCTGGTTTACCCGGGATAGGAACTCCTCGAAGCGCAGGGGGCGGTTGTCCAAGGCGGAGGGGAGGCGGAAACCGTATTCCACCAGGGTGCGCTTGCGCGACATGTCGCCCTCGTACATGCCGCGCAGCTGGGGCACGGTGATGTGGGACTCGTCTATGAACACCAGGTAATCCTCGGGGAAGAAATCCAGCAGGGTATAGGGGGGCTCGCCGGGCCTCCTGCCGTCCAGGTGCCGGGAATAGTTCTCCACCCCGGAACAGTACCCCATCTCCCGCAGCATCTCCAGGTCGTAGGTGGTGCGCTGCAGCAGCCTCTGCGCCTCCAGGAGCTTACCCGCCGCCTCCAGCTCCGCCACGCGTCCCTCCAACTCCTCGCGTATGGACTCCACGGCGCGCCGCAGGTTCTCCTCACTGGTGAGATAATGGGTGGCCGGGTACACCGCGAGGCGCTCCTCCCTGCTCAACACCTCCCCGGTGAGGGGGTCGATGACGGTGACCCGCTCCAGCTCGTCCCCGAAGAACTCTGCCCGGACCACTCTCTCCTCGTAGCTGGGATAGATTTCCAGGGTATCCCCCTTGAGCCGGAAGGCGCCGCGCGCCAACTCGTAGTTGTTGCGCACGTACTGCATGTCCACCAGCTGGCGCACCACCGCCTCCAGGTCGTACTCCCTGCCTCGCTCGAGGATGAGCACCCGGTTCAGGTACTCCTGGGGGCTCCCGAGGCCGTAGATGCAGGACACCGAGGCCACGATGATCACGTCGCGGCGCGACAGCAAGGCCGAGGTGGCGCGGTGGCGCAGGCGGTCGATGTCCTCGTTTATGGAGGTGTCTTTCTCTATGTAGGTGTCCGAGCGGGGCACGTAGGCCTCCGGCTGGTAATAATCGTAATAGCTGACGAAATATTCCACGGCGTTCTCCGGGAACAGCTCGCGGAACTCGTTGCAGAGCTGCGCCGCCAGGGTCTTGTTGGGGGCGATGACCAGGGCGGGCCGGTCCACAGCGTCGATCACGTGGGCCATGGTGAAGGTCTTCCCGGAACCCGTCACCCCCAGGAGGGTCTGCACGCGCTCGCCTGCCCGCAGCCCCTCCACCAGGGAGGCGATGGCCCGGGGCTGGTCGCCGCGGGGAGTGAGGTCTGCGGCGATGCGGAATCCTCCCATACTAGAGGTCACCTCGCGCCAGCAACTCCGGGAGCTCCCTGAGGTCGCGCACGCGTTCGCCGCCGAAATCCGGGAACCTTCCCCAACGGTCCAGGAGCACCGCCCGCATGCCCGCCTCCCTCGGTCCCCGGTAGTCGGAGAGGGGCGAGTCCCCGACGTGCAGCGCCCGGCGGGCATGCACCCCGGCCCTGCGCAGCGCCAGGGCGTAGATCTCCGGGTGAGGCTTTTCGTATCTCTCGCGGCCCGAGATCACCATTACCTCGAAGTGGCGGCTGAGGTCCAGGTCGTCGAGGAGGTCCTGCAGCCAGGCCTCGAAGTTGGAGATGATGCCCAGGCGGTAGCCTTCCTCCCTCAAGCGTGCGAGGGTCTCGGGCACGTCGTGGTAAGCTGTGTAGTTGGCGGGATCGGAGAAGGTGCGGTAGAGGTGGAGGGGAAGGTCTCCGTCGGCCTCTTCTCCTCCCAGCTCCCGCACCAGGCGCGAATAGAAGTCAAGCCAGAAACGCCGGGATTCCTCCGCGTCGTTGGTGAAGGTATATCCCTCCTTCTGGCGTTCCTCAACCCCCGCCATGAGGCAACGCGTGGCCGCCGGCAGCAGCGAGAGGTCCACCTCGAGCCCGTGGGAGGCGCAGACCTGCTTGAAGAGCTGGGGGAAGGAGGGCTCGGGGTGGACGAGGGTCTCTCCCGCGTCGAAGAACACCATCTCCGTCCCCCTCTCCGCGGGCGGGTTTGTCATGGGCGCTTACCGTCCTCTATCATTAATCCAACAAGGGCTCGATCGAGCCCCTGATATGAATGATAGCACGCCGACGGGCGGGGAGGTCGATGGTTATGGCGCGCAACACCTGCCGCTCCCTGAGGGGATGTCCGGCCAGCCAGTACCTCTACTGCGAGGCCTACCTGAAGGGCCTGGAATGCTGGCAGATCGAGGAACCGCGCTGTTCGCGCGAGCTGCGCTACTGCCTGCAGTACGGGTGCCCCGTCTACGAGCGCTACAAGGAGGAGATCGAGGAGGCCCTCCGGGAGAGAGCCCTGGAGCGGCGCTGACGCCGGCCGGCGAGGCGATATGCGCTCGCCATCTCACCCTTCCTTATCGCGTTTCTCCCTCGCCTTGGCATCTATGGCCTTCCAGGCGGCCTCCACCTCGCGGCGCAGTTCCTCCATGCTTCCCTGGTTGCGTATCACGTGATCGGCGTAGGCCAGCCTTTCCTCCCGCGAGACCTGGGAGCGGATGCGCGCCCAAGCCTCTTGCTCGGAGATGCCGCGGTCGGATACCTGCCTCTGCGCCTGCAGCTCCGGCGGTGCGTCCACCACCAGGGTGAAGTCGAACATGTCTCCCGCCCTCACGTCCACCAGCAGGGGTATGTCCAGCACCGCTATGCCTTCGGGCCCGTGATCCTCCTCCCATGCGCGCAGGCGTTCGAACATGAGCTGGAAGATGCGGGGGTGGGTGACGCGGTTGAGGAAAGCCCTCTCCTCCTCGTCGGCGAAGACGATCTGGCCCAGCCTGGCGCGGTCGATCTCCCCCTCCCCGTTCAGCACCTCGGGGCCGAAATGCTCCACGATCTCACGCCAGGCGGGCTGCCCTTTTCTCACCACCTCCCGCGCCAGGCGGTCGGTCTCGATGACGTAGGCGCCCTTCTCCTCCAGCATCCTGCACACGGTGCTCTTTCCGCTGGCTATGCCGCCCGTCAGGGCCACCAGGAACAAGGGTCTCTCCTTCCCTTTACGCCTTGCCTCGCGCCCCCGTGTCCGCCGGGGTGTTGTTCACAGTATTCGCCCTGCCCCGACCGCTATCCCGCGGACGAGGGCGGGGAACGCGGTTCTTTTCCTGCGTCGATCTGTCAGGCGCGACGCGTCTCCGGGAGCCGATCTCATCTACGTTTTCAGCATCAACAGAGGTCGCGCGGCTTCGGGCTCCGCGAAAATGATCTGCCGGGATCTTCCGTCATCGCCAGAACGGGCTCTGACCGGTATGGCCTCGTGGAAGGCTTCTGCTCTTGCCGCCGGAAGCGCTCTCCGGGGCGAAGGTTTCTCCCGCCTTCGCCGCCGCCCGCGACGTCTGGTCAAATGGAAATTGATGGTTATGAACCGCCAAAATCACGGGGGCAACCCGCTTACGGCGGTCACCGGGTATCCGGCCTCAATTCTGTTTGCGTTTCATGTCCCGGATGATGGATTCGAGGCTTCCCTCCGGAGGTTCTTCCTCTTCCTCCTCCACCGCCTCCAGACGCTCCCCGGATGCCTCCGCCTCCTCGGGTCCGGCCACCGATGCCGTCTCCTCCTCGAAGGACGCACCCGCCGCCTCTTCAGAGGGGGGCTCTCCGCCCGTCTCCGCGGGCTGCAATTCCGCGGCCTCCTCGAGGACGCTCTCCCCCGCCGTCTCCACCGGGGTCGCTTCCCCGGCCACGGGGGGCGCTTCCTCTACCTGCTCCGCGGCCGCGGCTTCCTCCGCTGCCGCCTCCGCTTCCTCTTCCCTCTCCTCGGCCGGCTCCTCCGCCGTCACCGCGGCGGTTTCGGTGGAGGCCTCGTGGAGGGCGGCTTCCGCCTCCGCGACCCCCTCCCCGGCAGCGGCAACCTCTTCATCCGCTGCCCCGGCGGCCTCGGCTACCTCGGCGACCTCCGCGGCCTCCTCAGCTGGCTCTTCCTCCTCCGCCTCATAAACCGCGTCCGCGGCTCCCGGGACCTGCTTGAGACTGAGGCTTATGCGCCTGCGGTCGATGTCGATATCGATGACTTTGACGTCTATCTCCTGGTTGACCGAGAGCACCTCGTCCGGCTGCTCTACGTGCCGGCGCGAAAGCTCCGAGATATGGATCAGGCCTTCGATGCCCGGCCTTACCTGTACGAAGGCTCCGAAGGGAACCAGCTTGGTGACCGTGCCCCGGATGATCTCCCCTATCATCACGTCCTGGGAGAGCTGCTCCCAGGGATCCGCCTGGCAGGCCTTGAGGCTCAAAGATATGCGCTCACGCTCCCGGTCTACGTCGAGGATCTCCACCTCCACCTCGTCGCCCACCGAGAGCACCTCGCTGGGCTTCTCCACGTGGCACCAGGACAGCTCCGAGATGTGCACCAGGCCGTCTATGCCGCCGAGGTTGATAAAGGCTCCGAAGGACACCAGGCTGGAGACCTTGCCGCTCACCCGCATGCCCTTGTCCAGGTTCTCCAGGAGTATCTTCCTGCGTTCGCTTGCCGTCTCCTCCATGAACGCCCGCCGCGAGAGCACCACGTTGTTGCGGTTGCGGTCCATCTCGATGATCTTGCAGGTGAGCTGGGTGCCCAGGAAGGAATGGAGGTCCTTTACGCGGTGCACGTCGATGAGGGAGGCGGGAAGAAAGCCTCGCAGGCCTATATCCAGGATGAGGCCTCCCTTCACCACCTCGATGACCTCGCCCTCCACGGGCTCGTTCTCCATCATCTTCTTCTCCAGCAGGTCCCAGGAGCGTTCGTACTGGGCCCTTTTCTTGGAGAGGATGAGGCGCCCTTCCTTGTCCTCCTTCTGGAGCACCAGGGCGTCGATCTCGTCGCCCACCTTCACCACTTCCTCCGCCTTGACGCCGTAGCGGATGGACAGCTCGCGGGCCGGGATCACCCCCTCGGATTTGTAGCCGATGTCCAGGAGGACCTCGTCCTTGTCCACCTTCACCACCGTTCCGGCGATGATGTCCCCCTCGGAGAAGACCTTGATGGTCTTGTCGTAGTTGGGGGTCTCGCTGTCTGAGTAGTCGAAGTTGGTCAGGGGGGTGGACAGTTCGGGGGTCTCAGGGGGGTTTACAAACTCGCGCTCTCTTTCCGTTTGATCCAGCATTCGTTCCTTTCCTCCAAATTAGATTTTTTATCCACGGCCCCTCCTTTTGACGGTCAAGGCACACGGACAGCTTATTCTAGCATTTTCTGAAGGATTTGCACAGAGAGCGGCGCCGTGAGCGGAAGCCGGTCATTTCGCGTCGTACCAGGATGAGCCCCTGCTCACCTCCACCTTGAGGGGGACACGGAGACGGAAAGCGTTCTCCATCTCGTGGCGGGCGATCTCCATCATGGCGGACTCCTCTCCCTCCACCACGTCGAAGACCAGCTCGTCATGGACCTGCAGCACCATGCGCGAGCGACATCCTTCCTCGCGCATGCGCCGGTAAACCCGCAACATGGCCAGCTTGATGATGTCCGCGGCGCTTCCCTGGATGGGAGTATTGAAGGCCAGCCTCTCCCCCAGCCTGCGCAGGCGCACGTTGCCCTGGGCGAGCTCGGGTATCTCCCTCCTCCTCCCCAGGATGGTGGTCACGTATCCTCGCGAGGCCGCCAGCTCCACCTGGCGGTCGAGGAAGGCGCGCACCCCGGGGAACTCCCTGAAATAGCGCGTGATGTACTCCTCGGCCTCCTCCTGCTCGATCCCCAGCTGCTCGGCCAGCCCGAAGGGGCTGATGCCGTAGATAATCCCGAAGTTGATGGCCTTGGCCCGGCGGCGGTGTTCGGGGGTCACCTCCTGGAAGGGGATCCCGAACACCTCCGAGGCGGTGGAGGCGTGGATGTCGCGGTCCTCCTCGAAGGCCAGCTTCAGGCCGGGGTCCTGGGAGAGGTGAGCCATGACCCGCAGCTCGATCTGGGAATAGTCCGCGGAGATGATGCAGCCTCCGGGAGTGGTGGGGAGGAAGGCCTTGCGTATGGACCTCCCCAGCGCGGTGCGCACGGGGATGTTCTGCAGGTTCGGGTTGCTGGAGGAAAGCCGTCCCGTGGAGGTGACCGTCTGGTTGAAGCACGCGTGCAGCCTGCCCGTACGCGGGTCCACCAGGCGAGGCAGGGCGGTGATATAGGTATTGAGGAGCTTTGAGAGCTCGCGGTAGCGAAGGATCACCCCGGCAATGGGGTGCTCCGCCTCCAGGGACTGCAGCACCGCCACGTCGGTGGCGTAGCCGGTCTTGGTGCGCCTGCGCGGCGGCAGGCCGAGGACCTCGAAGAGAACGCGAGCAAGCTGCTGGGGAGAGTTGATATTGAACTCCTCGCCCGCCAGCTCGTAAGCGCGTCTCTCGAGTCCGGACAGCTCCTCCTTCAGCTCCGCCTCCATCTCCGCCAGCACCGAGGGATCGAGGCGGATGCCGTTTATCTCCATCTCCGCCAGCACCGCCTCCAGGGGCATCTCCACCTCGCGATAGAGGTCCTGGAGTTCCCGCAGGGCCATCTCCGCCTCCAGGGCAGGGACCAGGTCCCCTACAGCGCGGGCCAGGCGCGCCGTTGCGACCGCTCCCTCCTCCTCCTCCTCGACGAGAGCCATCTGCGCCGGGGGCGCGGCATCCCGCACGGCGCCCAGGTAGCGCCCGCAGATGCTCTCGAGATCATGCCTGACCCCGGAGGGGTTCACCAGGTAGGAGGCCAGCTCCACGTCGAAATCCACCTCGCCGTGCAGGCCGCACAGGCGTTGGCACTGCACCATGAAGTCCTTGCCGCGGTAGATGTCTATACGCAGGCCCCGGTTCTCGGATACCCATTCCAGGAAGGAACGCAGCATCCCCACGCCCGACTCCGAGCGCAGGTCGAGGTGGTAAAGGCGCTCGCCCGCCGCCAGGGCCATGGCCTCCATGCTCCCCCGCGTGAACCCCTCTCCCTTCAGGGCGGGATAGATGGAGACCTCTCCCTCCCGCGCGAGGTGTCGCAGCATCTCCCCCAGCGCCTCTTCGTCCCCCACCTCCGTGACCTCCAGGACGCCTTCCGAGTCCGCCTCCCCTTCTCCGCCCTCCTCCTTTTCCGAGGGGAAGAGCGCGCGGCGGAGCTGCGAAAGGCGCTCGTAATGCTTCCTGAATTCCAGGGAATCCATGATCCTGTAGAGCTCACCGTCGTCCCAAGGCCTGAGTTCGCAACTCTCCAGGCCGGCGAGGGGCAAAGGCACGTCTCGCCGGGCGGTGGCCAGCTCGCGGCTCATGAAGGCGCTCTCGCGGTTCTCCTCCAGTGCCCGCCTCACCTTGGGGGGCGTGATCTCGTCCAGGTGTTCGTATACTCCCTCCAGGCTCCCGAAGCGCGCGATGAGCGCGGCGGCGGTCTTCTCGCCTATCCCCGGGACCCCGGGGATATTGTCCGAGACGTCGCCCTTCAGGGCGAGGTAGTCCACGATCTGGGACGGATCCACTCCGAATCTCTCCCTGACCGCGGCCGGGTCGTAGACGGTTATGTCGGTGATCCCCTTGCGGTTGGCGATGATGCGCACCCGCTCGTCCACAAGCTGCAGGGCATCACGGTCCCCGGTGACGATGAAGACCTCGTCCCGGGGCTCGAGCGTGGTGGCCAGGGTGGCCAGGAGGTCGTCCGCCTCGTATCCCTCCACCTCCAGGGCGGTGATGCCCAGGGCCTCCAGGACGGCGTGGATCACCCCCATCTGGTCCCTCAGCTCGTCGGGCATGGGCTTGCGGTGCGCCTTGTATTCCGCGAAGCGTTCGGTGCGGAACTCCGGCCTCCCCCTGTCGAAAGCCACCACCATGGCCTCCGGCCGCAGCTCCTCCAACACCTTGATGAGCATGGAGACGAACCCGAAGACGGCGTTGGTGGGCTGGCCGGAGGAGGTGGCCATCTCCGCCGGGAGGGCGTAGAAGGCGCGGTAGGCGAGGCTGTGCCCGTCTATGAGCACCCATCTCCGGCTCTCCGGCGTACTCGCGACCATGCCCCTCCCGCGACCTCCGGGCTCGATGGTGAGGTTCGGGGACGGGACGTTATCCGTCCCGCCCCCTCACCCAAGGAGAACGTAGCCTGATGATAGCACCCTCTAGTGACAAAAACTCCTTTCCGGCGCCGCCCTCTCCGTAAAGAAAGCCGCGCGTGCCGGATCGGGGCGGCGGCAGCCCCTCCGGGCACCGCGACGCGAACCCCGGACGGTCACCTCTCACGGCGCGGATCCACGGGCTGAGCACGGCGCCCGCCTTTCATCATCCGTGCATATGGCCGCTCTCCCGGGCACGGCCTCGGGCACTGACGATCGCGGCCGCCTTCCCCTCTCCCTCTTCTTAATATGCAAAACCGCCTTTAGATGGTGGTGCCGGAGGCCGGACTCGAACCGGCACGGGGTCTCCCCCACTGGTTTTTGAGACCAGCGCGTCTACCCGTTCCGCCACTCCGGCGTCCACGAGCGCTATTTTAACACCCGAGAGGAGGAGCTTGAACACGGGTCCTATTCGGCATGCCGGAAGGGGAAGTCGCCGGGGCCGGGTCGGGGAGGTAGGCGTTCTCCTCCCGCGAACCGCTCACGTGGCCTTCGAGCGCATCGACGGTCAACGGCGCGGGGGCGGGCCTGGACTAACCCGTCGGGTACACCTTACCGCTCTTCCTCAGCTCCCCCAGCATTCCCGCCAGCTCCTCCTCCCATCCCTCGGCCCGCCTCGCGGCCTCGTCGAAGGGGGGACGGCGACTTTTTCCGGCTCCCCTTACCGCTCTTCCCCACGCTCCCACAACATTCCCGCCAGCTCCTCCTCCCATCCCTCGGCCCGCCTCGCGGCCTCGTCGAAGGGGGGATGGAAATGACGGTATGTGGAGGCGGAAAGGCGCAGGCGTCTTAAGGCCTCCATGACTTCCCGCAGGCGCGCCGAGAACTCGCGCCCCGCCTCCGCGGCCATATCGTCTTGATAGCTCTCGCTCCAGCCCATATCCCTGACTCCCCGGCAGCAGGCGCACGGTCTTTCCGTGTCCCCGGCGCCGGCTCCGCCTCAGGGGATGATGTCCGTTCCCCTAGCGGTCACGTACCAGCGGCCTTCCCGGTTCTCCATGGAGACAACGAGGTTGTCTCCCGGTTCGATCTCCACGGTGGATCCGGTGCCCGTCTCGATGCTTCCGCCCTCCAGGTAGCAGCGCGCGCCATAGGCGTCCAACCTGTCGGCGCGTACGGACACGCCAGAAAACCTGCCCCCTGTTCCCAGGTACAAGATCAGGTCACCATAGATGTCCTCCGCCAGCCCCCGGTCACTGGGGGTGAAAAGCTGCGTGAAGGCCTCCGCGTCCCTGCGGTTGGCGGCATCCAGAAGCCGGTTGCACACCTTGTGCGGGGAGGGGTTGCTCCACAGCGTGAGGCTGAGCACTAGCCAGATGACCAGGGCGGCGATCATCGTCAAGTAGGCGAAGACCTTCCAGCGGAAGCGGCGCACCTTCCGCTCCACCGCCTCGCTCAAGGCGGGACGCAGCACCGCCGCGTCGCCCCGCCATTCGCTGGGCGCCACGTAATGGCCCGCCTTTCCGGGGGATGTGGGCGCGTGAGACGTCCCCCCTCCCCCCCGCAGGCGTTCCGTACACAGGGAGCAGAACTCGGCGCTCTCCGGGTTATCGGCTCCGCATTTTGGACATATCATATCTCATCCGTCCTCCGCTCCTGGGGGCGCAAGGCCCCGCTGCCGCCCGGTCCCCTTGCGACGGCGCGCTGCTTCCGCCGCCGCCTCCCCGCCCGGAAGACGGGAGGGGGCCGGCGATCCCCTCAACCCATATACCTCTTCTCAGCCACCCATCCCCCCAGGGCGCCCAGGGGTATATAGAGAAACAGGGCGATGAGAATGCCGGACAGCTTGAAGACGGGCACGAAGAACTCTCCGGAGATGAGCAGCACGATGATCAGCGAGATCAGCGGCTCCCAGAAGAACACCACCGCCGCCACGCAGGCCACCCCGTAAGCCCAACCCCTCCCGGCGTGCATGGCCTTCGCAGAGGCCCAGTATCCCGTAAGTATGAGCACCGCCGCGTCCGCGAGGTAGAGCATCCCCACCCCGAAGTCGAACCCCGACTCGCTGCCCCCGAAGGCCGCTCCGAAGATGAAGAGTCCGATGAGGAAATTGACCGTGAACAGCAGGATATAGGAGAGGAGGGAGTACTTGAGCACCAGCAGCGCTATATCCGTCCCGCCGCGCTTCCTCGCCCATGCGGGCGGTGGGGCGGCGGCTATGGCTCCGGGATGGCTCATGGCCGCTGCGCGGTAGGCGTCCCCGTACGGACCAGCCCCCTGCGCCATCTCCCGCGCCAGGGCGCGATAATCCCCTGGGGAGACATATTCCTCCGGGGTAGGTGGTGCCGATAGGGGCGGCCCGGTGGGGGTGTCCGCCGCGCGGTTCGGGAAAGCGTCCGTCGCGAATCTCGCCAGGCAGAGAGAACAGAATATCGATCCCTCGGGGTTCTCCGCACCACAGTGAGGGCATAAACGCATGGCCCGTCCTTTCCGCGCCGCCTCCTCTCCAGAGGATCATTCGGCAATCCCGCATCGCCTCTATAGCCATGGTGCGGGCTCGGAGATCATCGCCGCGACCCAACCGCGCCATCCGGAAGCCTCGTCAATCCCTTTCCCGGTGAACCTCAACGGGTTCCCGCCCGCCGCCGGGGCTTCTTTGCGCAAGCTCCCCCGACCGACCACTTATTGGATTATTCCTTGCCCCACCCCGGGGTTCCTTCATCCTCCGGCACGAGGTCTGTCCTGGCGCCCTCGGCCACGCGAAAGAAGCACGACCTCTCGCCGGTGTGGCAGGCGGGTCCCACCTGCAGCACCTTGACCAGCAGCGCGTCGCCGTCGCAGTCGTAGCGTATCTCCCTCACGTACTGGCGGTGGCCGGAGGTCTCCCCCTTGCACCAGAACTCCCGGCGGCTCCGGCTCCAGAACCAGGTGCGGCCGCTCTCCAGGGTGCGTCGCAGCGACTCCTCGTTCATGTACGCCAGCATGAGCACCTCGCCGCTCTCCACGTCCTGTACGATGGCGGGCACCAGGCCTTGCGAGTCAAACTTTATCTCCATCATCCGCTCCTTCCACCGCCGTCTCCTCGCCGAGGTAAAGGCTCTTGATCTCCTCCCTTCCCAGGAGCTCCCTCGCCTCGCCCTCCATACGGATCTTGCCAGCGCGCATGACGTAACCGTAATCGGATACGCTGAGGGCTATCTGCGCGTCCTGTTCCACCAGGAGCAGGGTCAGCCCCTCCTCGTGCAGGCGCTTCAGGCACGCGAAGATATCCCTGATCACCAGGGGCGCTAGCCCCATGGAGGGTTCGTCCAGGAGCAGCAGGCGGGGCCGCGACATGAGGGCTCTCCCGATGGCCAGCATCTGCTGCTCCCCTCCCGAGAGCGTGCCCGCCGCCTGTCCCCTCCTCTCCTTGAGGACGGGAAAGACCTCGTAGACCATATCCAGGTCCGACCGTATCTCCGTTCCACTCCGGCGGCGGGAGCGGAGATACGCTCCCAGCATGAGGTTCTCCTCCACGCTCATGGTGGCGAACACCTGCCGCCCCTCGGGGACGTGGGATATCCCCATCTTCACGATGCGATGCGGCTCCAGGTTGGTGATGTCCTGGCCCACGTACCGTATCTCCCCGTAACGTGCGGGGATGAGCCCGGAAACCGCGCGCAGGAGGGTGGTCTTTCCCGCCCCGTTGGCGCCGATGATGGTGGTGATGCGGCCCGCCCTCGCCCAGAGGTCCACCGCCCTGAGGGCCTCTATGTTGCCGTAGAAGGCCGACAGACCTTTAATCTCCAGCATCACGCTCTCCCGTTCTCCGTGCCCGCGGCGGGGCCTATCTTCCGTGGGCCGAAGCTCCCCGGACCTCTGCCCCCGGCGGTGAGAAAGAATCCCGACGCCGCATTCACGCCCGGCATCAGTCCACCTCCGAGCCCAGGTAGGCCTCGATGACCCGCGGATCGGATTTTATCTCCTCCGGCGTCCCCTCCGCGATGATCTCGCCGTAGTCGAGCACCACCACCCTCTCAGAGATCCGCATCACCAGGCCCATGTCGTGCTCCACCAGGATCACCGTTATCCCCATGTCCCGCACGCGGTAGATGATGTCCCCCAGTTCGCGCGTCTCGTAGGCGTTGAGCCCCGAGGCCGGCTCGTCGAGGAGCAGCAGCCTGGGCCTGGTGGCCAGGGCGCGTGCCAGTTCCAGCAGGCGCTGCTGCCCGAAGGGCAGCGACCCCGCGAGGCTTTCCCCCTGCATCTCAAGCCCCACCATGCCCAGGAAACGCGCCGCCTCCTCCCGCATCCAGCCCTCCTCCCGCCGCGCGGAGGGAAGCCTCAAGGCGCAGGCCGCGAAGCCCGCGCGCGTGCGGTGGTGCATCCCCACCATCACGTTCTCAGCAACCGTCATCTCCGGGAAGAGGCGCACGGTCTGGAAGGTGCGGGCTATGCCCATGGCGGTGATGCAGTGCGGGGGGAGCCCGGTTATCTCCCGGCCCGAGAAAACGATGTTGCCCGTATCGGGGCGATATATGCCCGTGAGGAGGTCGTAGAGGGTGGTCTTCCCAGCCCCGTTAGGGCCGATGATGGCCATTATCTCCCCCTCGCGGGCTTCAATGCATATCTCCTTCACCGCCGTCAGTCCCCCGAAGGACTTGGTGAGGCCCCATACCGAGAGGACGGCCTCCTCCCCGGGCACAGCCGCCGCGCACCTGTTGGCCATTCAATCCACCGCCTTTCTGCGGAACGGGTTCACAAATGGGCTGCGCCGTCGGGAAAACAGGTCCACCAGGCCCCTGGTTATGCCGCTGGGCATGAAGACCATGGTGAGCATGATGATGAGGCCGAGGACCATCCCCTCGTAGTTGCTATATTTTTCCAGCCAATCCGGCACGTCCCCGAACCAGCGCGGCAACGCCTCCACCAACTTGGGAAGGAAGGTGATGAGGCCCGCCCCGAACACCGATCCCCACACGCTCTCCATGCCCCCGATGACCACCATGGTCACCAGGGAGATGGAGAGGATGATGGTGAACTGGTTGGGGTCGATGAACCTCTGCAGGTGGGCGAAGAGGCCTCCCGCCAGCCCACCTAGGGCGGCGGAGAGGACGAAGACCCTCTTCTTGAGCGCGGATACCGGGACCCCCATGGCCTCCGCCGCCACCTCGGACTGGTGCAGGGCCCGCATGGCGCGCCCCACGCGGGATTCCACCAGTTTGGAGCACAGGGCGAGGACGATGATGACGATGACCCAGACGTAGTAGAACTCCCCGCGTGTGGAGGTGACCTCCAGAAAGGGCAACGAGAGGTGCGGTATGTTGCGCACGCCGTCGTTCCCGCCCGTGAGCCAGGTCATCTCGCGCAGGAACACGAAGACCACGATCCCCATGGCCAGAGTGCCCATGGCCAGATAGTGTCCCTTCAGGCGCAGCACCGGCGCCAGGAGGATCCCGAAGATCAGCGCCACCAGCACCGCGCAGGGTATCCCCAGCCAGACCGGAAAGCCCGCTTTGGTGGTGAGGAGGGCCGAGGCATAGGCCCCGATGCCGAAGAAGGCGCCCTGCCCCAAGGACACCTGACCGGCATACCCCATGAGGAGGTTGAGGCCCACCGCCACGATGGCGTAGATGCCCACCAGTCGCATGGTCAGCACGATGGGGATGTCGATGGACTTAGAAAGGGGCGCCGCCCAGAAGGGCATGACCATGATGAAGGCGGTAAAGGCCAGCAGGATGGCGTTCTTCCGCAAGAGCCCCCGCCAGCCCGCACCGAACGCCGCTGGCCGGTTAAGCCCTCCCAAGCCGGTATCTTCCCGCTCTCTTCTCCGGGCAGCCATCTCAGACCTTTTCCACCACTCCGCGCCCCAGGATGCCCTGGGGCCTGAACAACAACACCGCGATCAGCAATATGGCGGCCACGGCGTCCTTGTAACCCGTGGAGACGCCCAGTACCACGGTGAGGAATCCCGGTATAAGCTCCTCCAGCAAGCCCAGGACCACTCCCCCGGCCACCGCCCCGAAAGTGTTGCCCAGTCCTCCCACCGCCGCCGCCGTGAAGCCCTTCACCCCCAGAAAGAGCCCTATGGAATAGCTGGCGTAGGGAGCGTTGATGAGTCCCGCCAGCCCACCCAGCGCCGCCGCCAGGAGGAATGAATAGAGGGACATGCGCATGACGTTTATGCCCACCAGGCTTGCCGCGAGGCGGTTCACGGAACACGCCCGCATGGCCTTGCCCGACCTTGTATGGTTGAAGAACAGATAGACCGCCGCCACGCTCACGATGGTGAGGCCGAAGACCCAGAGAAACTGCCGGGAGATGGTCGCGCCGGGCAGGGAGATGTTCCCCGGTGTGAATTCCGGGACCTTGTATGCCTCCTTGGGCCAGAGGATTCTCCCCAGTGACTTGAAGAAGATGGAGGCGCCTATGGTGGCGATGATGGCCACCAGCACCCCGGCGCGGCGGAGGGGATAGACCAGCAACCGCTCCATGAGACCCCCGATGGCGGCGGTGATGGCCAGCGCTAGGACCACCGCCAGGGGCAGCGGCAGCCCGGCGGACGCCGCTAGGGTGTAGGCGAAGAGCCCGCCGAACATGCAGAACTCTCCCTGGGCGAAGTTGATGATGCCGGTGGAGTTGAAGATGATGTTGAAGCCCATGGCCACCAGGATGTATATGCATCCGTTGGCAAGCCCGTTGGCGATATACTGCGGGCAGTTAGCGAGGAAATCCACCAGCGATCCCAGCTGAACTCTCCTCCCGGAACAAATAAGGGAGGAGGCCGGAGGGAGTCTCCGCCTCCTCCTTCCGTGCCGCTGTCTTGCAGTCTATTCCTTGGCCGGCTCCCATTTTCCGTCGACGATCTCCACCATGGTCAGGTCGTCGGGCGTGAGCCCGTTGTGGTCGGTGGGGCTGTAGTTGAACACGCCCGCGGTCCCCACCAGTCCCCTGGTCGCTTCGATAGCGTCCCGTAGCTCCTCGCGGGTGGCGTTTGCGCCCGCCCGCTTCAGGGCCTCGGTGATGATGAGGATTGCGTCCCAGCCGTGTCCCGCAAAGGTGTTGATCTTCTCGCCGTACTCCTCGAAATAGGCGTCGGAGAAGTCTTTGATGAACTCGTATTCCTCGCTTCCCGGCTCGAGGACCTTCTCGAAGATGAGCATCTTGCCCGCGGGGAAGACCACGCCGTTGGCCGCCGCGCCCGCCAGCTCGATGAAGGCCTGGTTGGCGATGCCGTGGCTGCCCACGTAGGGGAGATCGATGCCCTTGTCGCGCATGCGCTTGACGATCTTCGCCGGCCCGGGATTGGTCCCCCACACCAGCACCACCTCGGGCTTGGCGGTCATGACGTTGGTGAGGTGGGTGTCCATGCCCTCCTCGGACTCGTCCGTCTGGTATCCCTCGGCCACCACCACTTCCAGCCCGAATCCGGGCGCCTCCTTCTCCACCACCGCCTTGCCGTCAGTGCCGAAGGGGTTGGTGTCGTAGAGGAGGGCGACCTTCTTCACCTTGAGCACCTCGGCGATGTAGGAGAGCGCCTTCTTTCCCGCCTCGGTGGCGGTGGGCGGGGTGCGGAAGATCCAGGTGATGTCGCCGTCCATGATATTGGCTCCCGCAGCCATGCATACCTGGGGAACCCCCGCCTTTTCGGCCTCCTGCTTCATGGCGATGGTGGTGCCGGTCCCGCTGGATCCGATCACCGCCACGGGATCCTCCTGCTCCAGCAGCTCCACCATGGCCTGCTTGGCCTTGTTGGCGTCGCTCTGGTCGTCCTTGATGATCACCTCGATCTCGTGGCCATCGATTCCTCCCGCCTCGTTGAGGCGCTTGACGAAGAGCTTGATGGCGTTACGTTCGGGCTTTCCCAGCGGCTCGTTGGCGCCGCTCTCCGAGAGCACCACACCGATCTTGATGGGCTCCTTGGTCCCGCCTTCCTTCGTGCCGCAGCCCATGTGCGCCAGCATGGTGGCGGACAGCGCTACGGCCAGCAGAGCTACCAGAATGTACCTTCTCCTTCTCAACCTCTCTCGACCCCCTTTATCCTCCATGTTCTCCGACCCGCATACGGAAAGGGATTTTCCGTATGCTCCCACCATAGAAGTTATTTCTACCACACGGCCTGCTCTGATGTCCACCACCGCTGAGATGGCGGGACACGCCAGAGCTTGTTTTGCTGGAAAACAACCCGGAACGCCGTTGAGCGCCGAGCCGACTCATCGTTTCTCCTTCATCTGGTCACCATACGGCTTTCGCGGGTCCGTCCCCCCGCCGCGGCGCACGACCGCGTCACGGCTTTTCGAGGGACCTTCAGGCCATCCTCACCGGGATCCCCTTCGAGCGCAGATATGCCTTGGCCTCGCGGATGCTGTACTCGCCGTAGTGGAAGATGGAGGCTGCCAGCACGGCGTCGGCGCCGCTCTCCAGGATCACCTCCGCCAGGTGCTCCAGGTTCCCCGCGCCTCCGGAGGCGATCACCGGAAGGTTCACCGCATCCGCTACCGCGCGGGTCAGCTCGAGGTCGTACCCGTCCCGGGTGCCGTCGCGGTCCATGCTGGTGAGGAGGATCTCCCCCGCCCCCAAGGCCTCGGCGCGGCGCGCCCACTCCACCGCGTCCAGCCCGGTAGGCGTCCTCCCCCCGTTGATGTACACCTCCCAAGAGCCCTTCGACCGGCGCCGCGCATCTATGGCCACCACCACACACTGCGCTCCGAAGCGCCGCGAGGAGACGGTTATGAGCTCGGGGTTCTTCACCGCCGCGGTATTTAGAGACACCTTGTCCGCGCCGGTGGCCAGCATGTGCCGGATATCGGCCTCCCCGCGCAGGCCCCCGCCCACGGTGAAGGGGATGAACACCTTTTCCGCCACGCGGGCGGCCATGTCGAAGACCAGGTCTCGCTCCTCGTGGGAGGCGGTGATGTCCAGGAAAACCAGTTCGTCCGCACCCTCGCGGTCATAGACCGCCGCCATCTCCACCGGGTCGCCGGCGTCCCGCAGGGAAACGAAGTTTATGCCCTTGACCACGCGTCCGCGATCCACGTCCAGACAAGGGATGATGCGCTTGGTATGCATCACCATCCCCCCCGCGGGGAGTCCTGCCGCGTTAGCGCCACCGTCCCGTCACCGCCGCTCCTCCCGCCGGCAACCGCTCCTCTTCCCATGCCCCTCAATCCTCCTCCAGCTCCAGGGCCCGCGAGAGGTCGATGTCCCCGGTATAAAGGGCCCTGCCCACCACCGCGCCCTCCACGCCGCCGGGCGACCGCTCTTTCAGGGCGAGCAGGTCTTCCAGACCGCCTATGCCCCCGGCGGCGATCACCCTCACGCCGCGTCCCAACAGGAGGTCGAGGCCCCGGGTGTCGTATCCCTGCAGGGTACCGTCGCGGGTTATGTCGGTGTAGATGATGCGCTCCGCCCCCAGCGACGCCAGGAGCTCCACCGCCTCCACGGGCCCCATGTCCGTCTCCTCTACCCAACCCTTCAAGGCCAGCCTTCCTCCGCGCGCGTCCACGCTCACGATCACTCGCTCGCCATACTCTCGCATCATCTCGGACGCGAAGGCCGGATCCTCCAGGGCACGGGTTCCGAGTATAACCCTGGCTGCGCCGAGGGAGAGCATGCGCTCCACGTCCTCTCCTCCACGCACCCCTCCCCCCACCTGCACGGGCACCTTCACCCTCTCCAGGATCTCGCGCAGCGCCGCCAGGTTTACCGGTCTTCCCTCCCTGGCCCCGTCGAGGTCCACCACGTGCAGGTAGGACGCCCCCTTTCTCTCCCAGGCCAGGGCGGCTTCCCAGGGATGCGACCCGTAGACCGTCTCCCGGTCCATTTCTCCCCGGTATAACCGCACGCAGCGGCCTCCCTTGATGTCCACGGCGGGATAGATGCGGAACAACCCTCTCTCTCCTCAGGCGCATTGGGAGGCAAAGTTTTCCAGCAACCTCAACCCCGCCCCGGAGCTCTTCTCGGGATGGAACTGGAAGGCCACCAGGTTGCCGTCCGCCACTCCGGAGACGAACTCCTCGCCGTATTGGGTGAGGGTGAGGCGGTGCTCATCCCTCTCCGGGATGACGTAATAGGAATGCACGAAATAGAAATACGAGCCCTCCGCGAGCCCCTCAAGCACGGGGTGGTCCCTCAATACGCGGATGTCGTTCCACCCCATGTGGGGCACCTTCACCCGGGAGGGAAACCTCGCCACCCTGCCCGGCAGTATTTCCAGGCCCCGCACGCCGGGGCTTTCCTCGCTCTCCTCGAAGAGCAGCTGCAGGCCCAAGCAGATACCCAGGAATGGCACGCCGCCGTCGATGGCCCGGCGCAGGGGATCCGCCAACTTTCTCTCCTCCAGCTCGCGCATGGCGTCGCCGAAGGCCCCCACGCCGGGGAGCACCACCCCCGAGGCCGCCAGCACGTCGGCGGGCTCCGGGCTCACCGCGACCTCTTTCCCGAGAAAGGCGAAGGCCTTTTCCACGCTGCGCAGGTTCCCCATGCCGTAATCGACGATGCAGATCATGGCGCGCGCTCCGTCACTTCAGAGGGTTCCCTTGCTCGACGGGACTCCCCGGCCACCCGGAGCATGCCTTATCGCGGCGCCCAGGGCTCTCCCGATGCCCTTGAAAGCCGCCTCCATCACGTGGTGGGGGTTGTCTCCAGCCAGGCCCTTCACGTGCAGGGTGATCCCGGCCTCGTTGACGAAGGCCTGGAGGAATTCCCGCAGACAGGTGGGGTCGAAATCGCTCACCAGGCGCGCCGGAAGCTCGAGTTGGTACGAGAGATGGGGTCTGCCGCTGAGATCGAGGGATACCCGGCAGAGGGCCTCGTCCATAGGCAGCAGGGCCCATCCGTAACGCTCGATGCCCTCCTTTTCTCCCAGCGCCTCCCGGAAGCACTTTCCGAGGCACAGCCCCACGTCCTCCACGGTGTGGTGCTGGTCCACCTCCAGGTCCCCTCGCGCCTCCAGGCGCAGGTCCACGCCGGCATGGTAGGCCATGAGCTCCAGCATGTGGTCGAAAAACCCGATGCCCGTAGAGACCTCGCAACGGCCTTCGCCGTCCAGGTCGAGCTCAAGCTTTACCCGCGTCTCGGCGGTATTCCTCTCCAGGCCTGACCTTCTCATCATGTTCATTAGATTAGCATATACGCATCGCGGTGTCGGACCCCGCTCAATCCGAGTGCCTGCGCATGGCTTCGGCGTGGCGCACGAGGCCCTCCATGGCGGCGAGCGTCTGCACCACCGGCCCCAGGATGCGGTTGGCCCTGGGGTTGGAGAACACGATGTTGGAGCGCTTGACGAAGTCGTACACCCCCAAGGGTGAGGCGTAGCGCGCCGCACCGCGGGTGGGGAGCACGTGGTTGACGCCCATGGCATAGTCTCCCAGGGCCACGGGTGATTCCGTGCCCAGGAACACGGAGCCCGCGTTGTGCACCTTGGGAAGCAGGGACGGGAAATCCACGGTGGCCAGCAGGAGATGCTCCGGCGCAAGGTGGTTGGCGAGCCTGACCCCCTCTTCGAGGGTCTCCACCAGGACCGCGGTCGCCCTGTCCTCCAGGGCCTCGCCGGAATCCTCCAGGCGCCTTCCCACCCTCAGCGCCAGCTCCTCGCTGGTGGTGATCAGGCAGGCCCGCGCCCCTCCTCCGTGCTCCATCTGCGCCAGCATCTCCAGGGTCACGAACTCCTCGTCCGCCTCCGCGTCCGCTATCACCACCAGCTCGCTCGGACCGGCCAGCATGTCGATGCCCACCCGCCCGTAGACCTCCTTCTTGGCCAGGGTGACGTAGATGTTCCCGGGACCCACGATCTTCTCCACCGCTTTTACGGTCTCCGTCCCGTAGGCCATGGCGGCTATGGCCTGCGCGCCTCCCAGGCGGTAGACCTCGCTCACCCCCAGAAGCTTCAGGGCATATAGGGTGTAGGGGTTGACGCCGCCGTCGCGGCCGGGCGGAACGCACACCGCTATCTCCTGCACCCCCGCGACCTTGGCGGGTATCACCGTCATCATGGCCGTGGAGGGATAGGCGGCCATCCCTCCCGGCACGTACGCGCCCACGCGGTGCAGGGGCTTGAGCATCTGCCCCAGGCGCGCGCCCTCCTCGGAGTCCCAGAAATCCGATTCCCAGGTCTGGTGGCGGTGAAAGGCGGTGATGGATTTCACCGCCGCGCGGGCCGCCTCCGCGAATTCCCTTCCCACCGCCTCCGCGGACGCGTCCACCTCCGCCCGGGACACCCGCAGCCCCCTGGAAGATATATCCACCCCGTCGAGCTCTTCCGTCAACTCCAGGAGGGCGACGTCTCCTCCCTGCCTCACGCGATCGATTATCTCCTTCACCTCCGCGGCAGGGGTCTCCTCCAGCCAGAAATCCCAGCTCAGGGCGCGCCTTATCTCCTCCACATCGGCGAAATCCCCGTGTCTGACTATCCTCATCAGGACCGTTCCCGCCCTTTCCCTCGTACCGTTCTACTTGACCACTCACTCTTCTCTTCCGGATGCATGCGCCGCGCCTATTCCAGCGCGATACATCCGTCGCCCAGGAGGGACAGCACCTCGGCATACAGCGAACCGTCCGGATCCACGCGGTATTCGTCCGGCAGGCGGAACACCTTGAGGGTGTCTCCCTCCTCCAGCTTGAGTTTAACAGGAGTGCCGCCGGGATGTCTTCCCAGCACCTCCTTGAGGTCCTCCAGGATATCCCTTTCCGCCTGGCATCTCAAGAGCCGGATGCAGAGCTCGCTGTCCTGCGGCCCGCGCAGGCGAGGTTCCTTTAGCTCCAGCGCCACCACCCGCACCGTGCCGCCGCCCTCCTCGTCCCTCTCGCTTGCCTCCACCCTCGCCTTGACGCATACCACGCCGTCCTCTCGCAGGATCTCCCGGTGCTGGGAGTAGAGGGCCGGAAACACCGTGACCTCCACCCTTCCCGTGAGGTCCTCGAGGGTGAAGCCGGCCATGAGGTCGCCTTTTCTGGTCACCCTCTGGTTTATCTTGCCGATGATCCCCCCTATCCATTTCACAGCGCCGTCTCCCAGCTCGGGAAGGTCGGCGATCTCGCACTCCACATGTCGCCGCAGCTCCTCCCGGACCTGCATGAGGGGGTGATCGGAGACGTAGATGCCCAGCATCTCCTTCTCGTACGCTAGGAGCATGTCCTTGGGCAACTCCTCCTCCACCGGGTCGCTGGCCATGGGGTCGTCCACGTCCTCGTCCCCGAAGAGCGAGAACTGCCCTTCCTCCAGCAGGCGCTGCCTCTCGGCGGCCAGGTCCGCGACGCGGTCGTACACCTTGAGGAGATGGTTGCGGGTATACCCCAGAAAATCGAAGGCGCCGCTCTTGATGAGGCTCTCCAGGGCGCGCTTGTTGACCACCCCGGAACCCACCCTGGTGCAGAAATCGAGCAGCGACTCGTAGGGTCCGTGTTCCCTGCGCAGGGCGATGATCCTCTCCGCGGCGTTGTCCCCCAGGTTGCGAACCGCCGAGAGGCCGAATCGGATCCCCTCCTCCACCGGCGTGAACTCCTTGAGGCTCTCGTTGATATCGGGAGGGAGTATGGGGATGCCCAGCTTGCGGCATTCGTTGACGAACACCGGGACCTTGTCCTTGTTGCCGGTCACGCTGGTGAGGTTGGCGGCCATGAACTCCCGGGGATAGTGAGCCTTGAGGTAGGCGGTCTGGTAGGAGATGAAGGCATAGGCGGTGGAGTGGCTCTTGTTGAAGCCGTAGAACCCGAACTCCTTCACGAGGTCGAAGATCATCTGCGCCAAGCGGCGGTCGTAGCCTCTCTCCACCGCGCCCTCCACGAACTTGGCGCGGTGCACCTCCATCTCCTTGGCCTTGCTCTTGGCGACCACCCCTCGCAGCACGTCCGCCTCGGCCATGCTGTAGCCCGCCATCTCCACCGCCAGGCGCATGACCTGCTCCTGGTAGAGGATGATGCCCTTGGTCTCCTCCAGCACCGGCTTGAGGTCAGGGTGGGGATATTCCACCGCGGCGCGCTTGTGCTTGCGGTTAACGTAGGTCTTCACCCACCCGCCTCGCAGGGGTCCCGGGCGGTAGAGGGCCAGGCAGGCGATGAGGTCCTCGAAGCAGTCCGGCCGCAGCTCATGCAGCAGCGAGCGCATGCCCGCGCTCTCCAGCTGGAACACCCCGACCGTCTCGCCGCGCTGCAGGAGCTCGTAGGTCTTCGGGTCGTCCAGCGGTATCTCGTCCAGGTCTATGCGGACGCCGTGCATGCGCTGGATGTGGTCCAGGGTGTCGCTGATCACCGTGAGGGTGCGCAGCCCCAGGAAGTCCATCTTCAGGAGGCCGATCTCCTGGATGGTGGACATGTCGAACTGAGTCACCACCTCTTCGTCCGAGCCACGACGCTGCAGGGGCGTGTATTTGCACAGTTCGTCGTCGGCGATCACCACTCCCGCGGCATGGATGGAGTCCTGACGGGTGATCCCCTCCAGGTTGCGCGCGGTATCGATGATCTTGCGCGCGAGCTCGTCCGACTCGTAGGCCTCCCTCAGCTCCGGAGAGATCTCCAGGGCCTGGTCTATGGTGACGTTCTGTATGCTGTCCGGTACCATCTTGGCCAAGCGGTCGACCTTGCCGTATTCCAGGTTGAACACCCTGCCCGCGTCGCGGATCGCAGCCCTGGCGGCCATGGTGGAGAAGGTGACGATCTGGGCCACGCGGTCCTCGCCGTACTTGCGGCTCACGTACTCGATGACCTCGGGACGTCGCTTGTAGCAGAAGTCGATGTCGATATCGGGCATGGTGCGGCGCGAGGGGTTCAGGAAGCGCTCGAAGAGGAGGCCGTAGCGCATAGGGTCCACGGTGGTGATGCCGAGGCAGTAGGCGGTAAGGGACCCCGCCGCCGAGCCCCTGCCCGGGCCGACCATGATGCCGTTCTCCTTCGCGTAGCGGATGAAGTCCCAGACGATGAGGAAATACCCCGAGAAGCCCATCTCCCGGATGACCGACAGCTCGTAGCGCAGCCTCTCCTCAAGCTCCGGGGTGACTTCCCGGTAGCGGCGGCGCAGCCCCTCCCAGGCCAGCTTCTCCAGATAGCCGTCGATGTCGTAACCCTCCGGCACCTGGTACCTGGGGAGAAGGTAGCGGCCGAAATCGAGCTCCACGTTGCAGCGCTCCGCGATCTCCACCGCGTTGGACAGGGCCTCCGGCGCCCCCCCGAAGAGCCCGCTCATCTCCTCGTAGTCCTTGAGGTAGAACTGGTCGCTGGAGAAGCGCAGCCTGTCCTCCTGGTCGAGGGTGGAGTTGGTCTGGATACAGAGAAGGACGTCGTGGTGGATGCTGTCCTCCCTGCGCACGTAATGGAGGTCGTTGCTGGCCACCAGGCCTATGCCGAGCTCCTCGGCCAACTGCAGCAATCCCGGGTTGATCTTCTTCTCCTCCGGGAGGCCGTGGTCCATGAGCTCGAGGAAGAAGTTCCTCTCCCCGAAGATCTCCCGGTACTCGCGCGCCGCCACGGCGGCCCCCTCGTAATCGTCTCCCAGCAGGCGCGAGGCTACCTCCCCCTTAAGGCAGGCGGAACAGGCGATGATGCCCCTGTGGTACGTGCGCAGCGCCTCCTTGTCCAGGCGCGGCTTGTAATAAAAACCGTCCATGTAGGAGATGGTGACCAGCTTCATGAGGTTGCGGTATCCCTCCAGGTTCTCCGCCAGGAGCAGGAGGTGGTAGTTGGGATCCTCTTTCACCGGCTTGCGGTCGAACCGCGAGCCCGGCGTGACATAGGCCTCCACTCCGATCACGGGCTTGATCCCCTGCCTCACCGCCTCGCGGTAGAAGGGCACCACGCCATACATGCCCCCGTGGTCGGTAATGGCCAGGGCATCGTAGCCCATCTCCCTGGCCGAGGACACCAGGTTCGGGATGCGCGCAGCGCCGTCCAGCATGGAATACTCGGTGTGATTGTGCAGGTGCACGAAGGGCACTCCCAACTCCTCACCTCCGCTCTCCGGGTGCGGCTCCCCGCTCGAGGCCGGGGCCATGCAGGTAAGCGGCTTCACCGCTCCACGGGGGATTTCGCCAACCCGCCCGCCGGGTCCTTTCCGTCACCGGCCGGTGTTATTATAACCTCCCCGGGGGACAACCGCCGCGGCGCCCGGGGGAGGGAACCGCCCGCACAAGAGAGCGCGAGCAGACCTTGGTGCAGGAAGACGGCGCGGAGAGGACGGGAGGAGGATCATGCGCCTGAGTTACACCGCCATCAGCTCCTACGAGCGATGCCCCCTTTCCTACCGATATCGCTACCTGGACGGCATAGAGGAGGAGCCCAGTCCGCATCTCTCCTTCGGCCGCAGCCTGCACGCCGCCCTGGAGTGGCTGTACCAACGCGACGTCCCCGTGCCCCCTTCCCTGGAGGAACTGCTGGACTACCTGGTCACCTGCTGGAGCAACGAGGGGTTCGAGGACGAGGAGCAGGAGAGGTCCTTCCTCGCTCACGCACAAGAGGTCCTGAGCTGCTTTTATCGCCTCAACGTGGGGGACTTCCGCCTCCCGGTGGCCCTCGAAGCGCGCTTCGAACTGGACATGGGCGACTACGTGCTCAGCGGGGTCATAGACCGCGTGGACCGCCATCCCGACGGCAGATACGAGATAATCGACTACAAGACCAACCGCAGACTACCCGAACTCTCGAGGCTGCGCGAGGACCTCCAGCTCCCCATCTATCAGATCGCCTGCGGGGAGATATGGGGGATCACCCCCGCCAAGCTCACTTTCTATTACCTGGTGCCCAACCAGCGGTTCTCCACGCGCCCCCTGGACGGGGAAAGCCTGGCGCGCGTCAGGGAGCGCATCGACCTCGTCGCCTCCCGCATAGCGCACGGTGAATTCGACCCCAGCCCCAACCGCCTCTGTCCTTGGTGCTCCTACCGCGACATCTGCCCGGCCTTCCCCCGGGAGGTGGACGAGGAGGAGGCCTACCGCTTCCGCTACCGCGCGCTTCTGCAGCGCCGGGAGAGGCTGGAGGCGCTCATCGGCGAACTGGAGGAAGAGATGGCGACGCGGGGGGTTTCCCCCGCCATGGAGGGCGAAGGGGAGGACGGCGGCGGCCAGCCCTCATAGGCCTCTCGCGTTGATGCTCATGAACATGAAGCCGCGCACGGCGTTTCCGCCCCCGGCCTTTCGGACTTCGGTGTCCTCGCGTCCCCCCTCACCTTCGTCGCTGCTGGCCACCGGAGAAGCTCGCGGCGATGAGGGCTTACCTGCTGGAAGCGAGGTATCCGGGGCCTCCTCCCCCGCGGTTGCATGCTCACGATGTCCCGAACCGTCCGTATAGGCCGACCTGGCGCGGTAGTACACCTTCCGCCCTTCGTCGAAACGGTCCAGTATCCCCAGGCGCACCAGGGCCTCGAGCTGCGGCTCCACGTCGTCTTTGGTCCTGGCGAGGTGCTCGGCGACCTCCTCGCAGGTACAGCGACGGTGGGGGTAGCGGTTGAAAAAGGCTATCGCCTCTACCCTTACCAGTTTGCCGGACATCTCCCCTCCCCGTATTACCTCTTTATCCCGCCTCCTTGCCGTTTCCTCGCCCTGAGAAGATTATCCGCCTCCGTCCCTCCCGGGCAAAGCAAAGCTCCGTCAAAGGCGCAAAATCTCTACCGAGAGGTAACACATGGGGGATGAGCGGGGCGCCGACGCCCTCCGGCGAAAAGCCGCGGGAAACCCCGAGGCGCGGGCGGCAGCTCTGCGATGAAGCCGTCCCGCCTCCGGGACCGCCTCCCATCGCGAGGCCGCCGATCCCCGTTGGGCGCGGCGCGATGTCCAGGATTTACGTTCATGCAGCCCGATGGCAAGCGGCGCTCGCATCCATTCGGCATACTCCAGCCCACGTACACGGCGGCCGGAAAGACTTCGCGATATACGTATCAACGCGCACGCGGAGGCCCGCACGCGATCTCTCGGGGCGGAAGATCCCGGGAACACTGGATCCAAGGTTGTGCACGGGGTGTCTATGGTGATGTTGGTGGTGGTCCCACCTGGTTATCTGAGCGTATCAGGACATCCCCATCGACGCGTCGTTCGCCCTGGGCAAGTCCGTATCCTCCCGCTCCCGGGAGGATACGGATACGGGGGGAAGGTAGCGATAATACGTCTCCTTTCCCCTCGCCCTTTCCTGCAGGATGCGCAGCTGGACCAGCTTCTTCAGCTGCGCCTCCACCCGGAGCCGGTCGCGCCCAATGGCTTCCGCCATGCGCTCCGGCGTGCACTCCATGCCCGGATGGCGGTGAAAGTGGGTGATGAGCTCGATGCGTATTATGCTGTCGCAGGCCCCATTCCCGCCGGGGAAGACCCTTTCGCCATGCAAACGGCTCATGCGACCTCCTTTCACTATGATTATCAGCGTTCTGCGGGAAAATGATGAGGAGATTCCCGAAAGCGTGCCATTTGAAGGCGTGAATGGTCGATTCGGGGGGCGAACGGGAGCTCTAGGTGCGCGCCGTCCGTGACTCCAGGACCTCGAGCGCGGCCTCCAGGTCCCCGGGCAGGGGGTCCTCGAACTCCATCTCCTCCCCGCTCACGGGATGCCTGAAAGCGAGCTTCCATGCATGCAGGAACTGCCGCTCTATGCCCAGCTCGGCCTCAAGTGACCCGGGACGCCCGTACTCCCGGTCCCCCACCACCGGATGCCCTATATAGGCCATGTGCACCCTGATCTGGTGGGTCCGCCCCGTCTCCAGCTCCGCCTCCAGGAGGGAGGCGCGTCCCAGCTCCCGCAACACCCGGAAATGGGTGACCGCTTTTCTTCCCGAGACCGCGTTCACCGCCATGCGCCTGCGGTTCCGCTCGTCCCTTCCCACCGGCACGTCGACCGTGCCCAATCCCGTGGCGGGGACGCCGTGCACCAGCACCAGGTAATAGCGGTGCAGGGTCCGGTCCCTGATCATCCCCTGCAGTAGGAGGTGGGAGCGGTCGTTCTTGGCCACCACCAGCAGGCCCGAGGTGTCGCGGTCCAGGCGGTGGACGATGCCCGGCCTGCTCACGCCCCCCACGCCGGAGAGCCCTTCCAGGGCATGAAGCAGGGCGTTGACCAGCGTGCCCTCGCGGTGGGCGGCAGCGGGGTGCACCACCATGCCCGCCGGCTTGCTCACCACCGCCAGGTCATCGTCCTGGTAGAGAACGCGTACGGGTATGTCCTGCGCCGGAGGCTCGGGGGGGACGGGGTCCGGGAGGCAGGCCTCCAACCTCTCCCCGGCGCTCACCAGATGGCTCTTGCGGGCGGGGGCGCCGTCCACCCGTACCCCGCCCTCGGCGATGATGCGCTGCGCTGCGGCGCGGCTAATCCCGGTATGTCGCGAGATACAGACGTCAAGCCTCGTGCCCTGGTCCTCTGCGGAAGCGGTGAACGCGAAGACCCTCAAGCTACCTTGCCTCCTGCAGCAGTCGCCTCCTGAAGACCAGCACCACCCCCGCTGCCAAGAACGCCGCCGCGCTCAAGATCTGAAAGAAAAGGCTGCCCGAGGGCTTGGAGTGAAAGCGGAAGAACTCGTTCGCGAAGCGCGCCACGGCATAGAGCATGATGAAGGCGAGCATGGTCTCGCCCCGGTAGCGGAAACGCCTGTGTACCGCGAGAAGGATCACGAATATGGCGAGGTCCATGATGAGCTCGTAGATCTGGGTGGGGTGGACGGGGTTCGCGGGCATGCCCATGGTCCTCTGGGTCTGAAGGGGGAAGGTCACCGCCCAGGGCAGCCCGGAGGACTTGCCAAAACAACAGCCGTTGAGATAGCACCCCACTCTGGCCACCGCCAGCGCCGCCGGCACCGCGAGACCCCCGGAATCCAGGACCTCGCCGATGGAGAGGCCGCGGAACCTGACCACCGCGGCGGCGGCCGCGACGCCGAAGATGAAGCCGCCGTAGAAAACCAGCCCCTGCACGTTCCAGAACTTGAAGGCCTCCCACCAGGAGGACGAGAACTCGCTCCAGTGCCCGAGGACGTAGAAGACGCGCGCGCCGACGATCCCTCCCACCGCCGCCGCCAGCACCAGCTCGAAAACCACGTAGGCGTCCACGAAGCGGCGCCGCAGATACCAGAAGCTCACCAGCATCCCCACGATGAAGGCGAGGGCCAGGAAAAACCCGTAGGCGTGCACGGTCAGCGGTCCGATGCGGAAGAGCTCGGGTCTCAAGCGGATTTCCTCCTTCTTCCCGTGGATCCTTGAAGCCGCGGCATCCCGAGGGCGCGGGTCAAACGCCGCCCTTCTCCCTCTCCCTCCCCGGCCGCGTGCGCGACGTATCCATGATCACCGACAGCAGCACCATCCCCACCCCGACCACGATGGCGGTGTCCGCCAGGTTGAACACCGGCCAGAAACCCACGTCGATGAAATCCACCACCGCGCCCAGGGCGATCCTGTCGATGATGTTACCCACGGCCCCGCCCATTATCAAGCCCAGCCCGGCCTGGAACAGGCGCCCGCCCGGCCTCCCCCATCTCCAGAGCGCAAGGAGGAGAACCGCGAACACCGCGATGCTGGCCAGAAAAAGGGGCCATGACCTGCCCTGGATGATGCCGAAAGCGGTGCCGGGATTGCGCACCTGCCGCAGCTTGATAAAGGAGAGGGATACCACCCTTTCCCCCTGGGGCAGGAGGGCCCTCACCATCGCCTTGCTCGCCTGGTCGAGGGCCAGGGCCGCCAGAAAGGCGGCCGCCAGCGTCAGTGGGAGGCCTTTTCTTCCTTCTGCTTGCACGGGATACAGAGGCTCGCGTAGGGCAGGGCCTGGAGCCTTTCCAGGGGGATGTCCGACCCGCAGGACACGCACTTGCCGTAGGTGCCCTCCTCTATGCGCTCGAGGGCCTCGTTGACCTTCTGCAGGATGTCCTTCACGTTCTCGGAGAGCGAGAGGTCCCTCTCCCTCTCGAAGGTCGCGGTGCCGCTCGCCGCGTAATCCTCCTCGAAAGGCATCTCGCCCGAGAACTCCGACTGCGAGGAGTGCAGGTTCCCCTCCTCCAGGTCGCGGTATTCCTTCTCTAGCGACGCCTTCTCCGCGAGAAGTATCTTCTTAAAAGCAGCCAGTTGCCTCTTGTTCATGCCGCTCCTCGTCGCCATGGCCTTCGTCCAAGCATTATCCCTATTATGCACGATTCTTTTTTTCGCACAAGTGCCGGAAGGGCGCCGATGGTCCGCGGGCAACAACCTCGTAAACCCCCGCGCAAACCGGCCTCCATCCAGGCTTTTGAGGATGGGACCGACAACCCGCTCATCCTGCCGGCGCAAGACGCCGGTCATCCCGGTGCCGGTCGGCGGCGTGTATGCGTTCTCTCCTCCGCCGGGCTTGGAGCGCATGATCCCTCGAGGTGGCGTCTCGGACCGGGCGAGGCGAGCCGGGTCATCCCTCCACTACCGCCAGGCAGCGGTCGCATATCTCAGGATGCGAGGGGTTCTCCCCCACCGTGGTGCGATAATTCCAGCAGCGGGCGCACTTTTCTCCCGGCGCCCTTGCTACCTGCACCTCGACCTCGTCCCGACCCTCCTCCTCTACCACCTCCACCCTGGAGACGATGAAGAGGGTGGGGAGCAGGTCCAGCCTGGCGCGCAGCTCCGATGCGCGGCCGGGAGGCGCCAGCAGGCGCACCTCCGCCTCCAGAGAGGTCCCCATCTCCCTGGAGGCGCGCTTCTCTTCCAGGGATTTCGTCACCAGCTCCCGCACCTCGAGCAGCCGCGCGAACTCCTCCTCCAGCCCGGCGTCCTTCCATTCCGCGGGCGGTTCGGGCCACTCAGCAAGCTGCACGCTCTCCTCCTCCGTGCCCTTCAGGTTGGACCAGGCCTCCTCGGCGGTATGGCATAGCACGGGGGCCATGAGGCGCACGAGGTTGTCGAGGAGGTGAAAGATGGCCGTCTGCGCAGACCTTCTCTGGGGAGAAGCGGGCGCGAAGGTATAAAGACAGTCCTTGCGCATGTCCAGATAAAGGGCGCTGAGGTCCACGGCGCAGAAATTGTGCAGGGAATGATAGACCACGTGAAGCTGGTACTCCTCGTAAGCCCGGGTACAGCGCCGCACGAGGTCGTGCAGCCGGGAGAGTATCCACCTGTCCAGGTCCTCCATCACCGCTGTAGGCATGGCATGCTCGGCGGGGTTGAAATCGAATAGGTTCCCCAGCAGGAAACGCAGGGTGTTGCGGATCCTGCGGTAGGCCTCAACCAGGCGGTCGAAGATCTCCCGGGAGGCGGGGATGTCCACGGTGTAATCCGCCGCCGCCACCCACAGGCGCAGGATGTCGGCGCCGAGGGTATCGCAGATATCCATGGGGTTGATGACGTTCCCCAGGAGCTTGGACATCTTCCTGCCCTCGCCGTCCACGACGAAGCCGTGGGTGAGCACGGAGCGGTAGGGAGGCGCGCCTCGCTTGCCCACCGCGGTGAGCATGGAGGTCTGGAACCAGCCACGGTGCTGGTCGCTCCCCTCCAGGTACATGTCGCTGGGCCAGGCGAGTCCCTCCCACTGCGTGAGCACCGCCTCGTGGCTTACACCGGACTCGAACCACACGTCCAGGATGTCCATCTCCTTGCGGAAACGCGTCGATCCGCACCCCGGACAGGAGAAACCGTCGCCCAGTATCTCCGACGGCTCCCGGCTGAACCACGCGTCCGCGCCTTCCTGGGCGATCAGCTCCTCCACCTTGCGCAGGGACTCGGGCGTGAACAGCTCTCCACCGCATTCCACGCAGTAAAAGGCGGGGATGGGGACCCCCCACGCCCGCTGGCGCGAGATGCACCAGTCGGGCCGGGACTCCAGCATCCCCTTCATGCGGCGGCTGTTCCAGGAGGGTATCCACACCACCTCTTCCATGGCCGCCAGGCAGCGCTCGCGCAGGGTAGCTCCTTGGTAGGGTATGTCCACCCCCACGAACCACTGCGGGGTCGCCCGGAAGATGACCGGTCCCTTGCAGCGCCAGCAGTGGGGATAGGAATGGGGCAGCTCTCCCCTGCCCAGCAGGAGGCCTCGGGCGGCGAGGTCGTCCATGATGCGCGGGTTGGCGTCTTCTATGAACAGGCCCTCGAACTCCGGGGCCTCGGAGGTGAACCTCCCCAGGTCGTCCACGGGCATGACCATGGGCAGGTCGTATTCCAGGCCCACGTGGTAATCCTCCTCGCCGTGGCCGGGGGCGATATGCACCGCTCCCGTCCCCTGCTCGGTGGTGACGTATTGCGAGGTGACCAGCCTGGAGCGGCGCTCCCGCCAGGGATGGCGCGCCTCCAGCCCCGCCAGATCCCCGCCGCGGTAGCGCGCCACCTCCACGTGTTCACCGATCCCCATCTCCTCCATGGCGCGGTCCAGGAGGGGGGCGCCCACCAGGATGCAGCCCACCGCGGTATCGGCCAGCACGTACTCCATGTCCGGGTGCAGGGCGATGGCCACGTTGGCCGGGAGGGTCCACGGGGTGGTGGTCCATATCACCACCGACGCCTCTCCCCCGTCCCCGGGCAGCCCGTCCACGAGGGGAAAGCGCACGTAGATGGAGGGGGAGACCTTATCCCGGTATTCCAGCTCCGCCTCCGCGAGGGCGGTTACGCAGCGCGGGCACCAGTGGATGGGCTTGCGGCTGCGGTAGACCAGCCCCTTCTCCAGCAGGTCCGCCAGCACGCCGATGTTCACCGCCTCGTAGGAGGGCTTCAGGGTCAGGTAGGGGTTGTCGAAATCGCCGCGCACTCCCAGACGCTGGAACTGCTCCGACTGGCGCCCCACGTAATGCAGGGCGTAGTCGCGGCAGCGCTTCCGGACCTCCATCACGTCGAGCTTGCCCTTTTCCTCTCCCAACAGGCGCTCCACGTTGTACTCGATGGGCTGGCCGTGGCAGTCCCATCCCGGCACATAGGGGCAGAAATGCCCGCTCATGCTCTTGTAACGGATGATGATGTCCTTGAGTATCTTGTTCAGGGCGGTGCCCAGGTGAAGGTCGCCGTTGGCGTAAGGAGGTCCGTCGTGCAGGATGAAGGGAGGCAAGCCCCTGGTCTTGTCCAACATCTTGCGGTATATGTCCCTCTCCCTCCACGCCCGCTGGATCTCGGGTTCGCGCCGCGGCAGGTCGGCCTTCATAGGGAAATCAGTGCGCGGAAGGTTAAGGGTCTTGCGGTAATCCATCCTCTCTCATCTCCGTTTTACTTGGGATTTTGCTCCATTATTAGCACGCGCGTAATCATAGCGCAACCGCGGGGGGCAAGGCCTCGGGGGTTTTTTCGCTGAAGCGAAGCGTCCGCGGGACCGACCGCAGCCGCGTCCTTGATGCGAGGACGGCGCCGCCCGCATGACCCTTCGTGGATGTTGCCTTTGCCACGCGGATTAAAGGATGACCGGCGCCGCAGGTACCTCCCGTGGATGCACAAGAAACCGCTCTCCCGATATGTAAACGCGCTTTCAGGGTATATCATTATCCCGTGGAGAAGCCCCTCCGCGTTATCACGGATGGTGGAAGAGATGCCCGTTTTCGAGGAACCCGCGGTCAGGGAGCATCCCGTAGGGTGCGTTTGCGAGGTGCGGGTGAGGCCTGGGTCCTCCCGCAGCCGCGTGGACGGCCTGGTGGGAGGCCGGGTGGCGGTAGCGGTTCACTCCCCACCCCAAAAAGGCCGGGCCAACCGCGAGGCGCTGCGCGTCCTCGCCTCGTTCCTGGGAGTTCCTACCTCGAGCCTCGCCGTGCTTAAGGGTGAGACCTCCCGCGACAAGACCGTCCTCGTGCGCGGCCTGCCATGCGGAGAGGCATTGCGCATCCTGGCATCGCTTCCCCAAAGCGAATCGCGCTAAGCCCCTTCTCTCCTCGGGGGTATTGTCTCTTATTCTCCGATGATGCAGCGTCGCTTCAGCTAATCCCCGCAGTCGCAAAGGCGCCCGTTCTCCCTTGCCTACGACCACTGACCGGCGGCCCAGGCCGGAAGAAATATGAAAAAGCAACCCCACCCGGGAACCGGGGGTCGGCACGAAGCGACATCCGCGAGCGGCACACCCGAGGGAAAGGATTTCCTTGCGGACATGCAGCACGCCAACGCGGAGCGAGGGCCGTTACCCGCGGGCCCGGGCCGGAAGATGTCCCATGTCCGGGGCTGACCCCACTCTTCTTTTATTCCCAGAAGAAGTGTTTTTCGCTCCCACCCGGTTCCTCCGGCGGGGGAGGCGGCGGCGGGGCGGGTGGCGCCTCCTGCTCCATGCTGCGCCGCATGAGCTCCATCTCTTCCTCGGGAGTGAGGAGCGGGCGCCTCGCCTGCGGAGCCGGTCCGGCGTCGGGTCTGGGCTCGCCGGGAGAGGGCACCCTGGAGGGAGCGAACTCATCGGGCAGGACGGACGGCTCCGCCGGCGTGAAGGCTGGCGCGGGACCGCTCTCCACGGAAGGCGCGCCGGCGGGCTCGGCCGCCGGGGGCGCCTGTTCGTATGCGGGAGCTGCAGGTCCGGGCGCCGACGCCAACGGCTCGGCAGCCGGCGCCATGGTCAGCGGGGGAGGCGAATAGGGCGGGGTCTCCACCTCCGCCGGCGCCCTATAACGGCCAAAGTCCGGCTCGGGGATGGAAGGAGCTGCCATCTCCTCGGCCGCGGCCGGTGGTGCGAGGGGCTCGGCGGGGGCAGGGGCCACCTCCAGCGAGGGCTCCGCCGGCGGTGGCGCGGGCTCGGGTGCCACCCGGGCCTCAGCTGCGGGAGCAGGCGCGGCGGCGGCCACGGGTTCCTCACGCAGCTCGGCGGCCGCAAGCCTCCCCTCGTAGTCCTTCATCAACGCCCGGTTCTTATCCAGGAGTTCGTTGATGGTCGCAATGTAGTTCATCACCTGGTCCCTGATGCCCGCGAAGGCCTGGGAGATGCGGCTGCGCTCCGCCCTTGCCTCCTCGAGCATACGCAGGCTCTGCTCCTGGGCCTCCTTGAGCATGGCATCCGCCTGGTTGCGTGCCTCCATCACGATGTTGTCGGCGCTTTTCTGGGCATTGATGATGGCGTTCTGCAACGTCTGCTGCATGGAGTCGAACTGGCTCGCCTTCTGCCGCATGGATTCCACCAGCTCGGCCTGCTCCTGGTTGCGGTGCAGCAGTCTTTCGAGCTCATCCGCGACCATGTCCAGGAAGGCGTCCACCTCCTCCTTGTTATAACCTCCCACGCGTACGGTGCTGAACTCCTTGTGATGGATATCCATGGGGCCAATAGCCAACTCAACCGCCTCCTTCGGGACACGCCACACCCACTGCCAACCTGAACCTATAAGAACGGCATCCTCCCACCGGGTTGCCGCGCGGCACCTCTTAAGCCTCGCCCCCTATTATTCTATCGGGGCTTCCGCGCCGCAAGTTAATCCCCTTCCCCCTGCATCCGACTATCCGAAGAGCCGGCGCACCAGCCACTGCAGGAAAAAGATCAGCAAGATGAGCACGGTGGGGGAGAGATCCAAGGCCACGCCCTCTCCCACCGGGATGGTGGGGAGAAAACGACGCAACGGCGAGAGCACCGGTTCGGTGACATCGTAGATGAACACCACCACCGACCTCACCCCCCGCGGCCACCGCACCGGAAGCCATCCTATGATCACCCTCGCGAAGACCACCAGGAGATAGGCCAGCAATATCCACCACAGGATATCGCCGACGGTCTCCACCTCATACCTCCTGGGCCCGCCTCCAGGCCGCCGTCAGGGCCTTGAAGAAGGCGTTTCGCAGGCCGGCCTCCTCCAAGGCCTCCAGCGCCACGATGGTCGACCCCCCGGGAGAGGTCACCATGTCCTTGAGCTGGCCGGGGTGCATGCCCGTCTCCCGGAGCATCCTGCCCGCCCCGACCATGGTCCCCGCCGCGAGCCGCAGGCTGAGCTCACGGTCCAGGCCCAGCTTTACCCCCGCATCGCTCATGGCCTCCGCGATGACGTAAAAATAGGCGGGTCCGCAACCGGAAAGGGCCATGGCCGCGTCCTGCAGCCTCTCCTCGACCTCGTAAACCTGTCCCAGGGAGGAGAAGATGGCCCTCGCCGTCTGCCGGGCTCTCTCCCCCGCTGCGGCGCCGTAGCTGAGCACGGATACCGCCTCTCCCACCATGGCGGGGTTGTTGGGCATCACCCGCACCACCTCCGTCCCGGGCGGAAGCAGGCTTTCGATGAACTCCGTCTTCTTCCCCATGGCGATGGAGACCACCGCCTGTCCCGGCTTCAGCGCGCCCGCTAACTCCCGCAGCACCTCCTCCATCTTCTGCGGCTTCACCGCCAGCAGCACCACCTCCGCGTCCGCGGCCGCCTCGGGGTTGGAGGTCGAGACCCGCACGCCGTATGCGTCCGCCAGGTAGCGCAGGCGTTCCTCGAGCACGTCGCTGACCATCACTTCATGGGGAGCTGCCCATCCGCTCCGCAGCAGCTCTTTGAGTATGGCCTCCGCCATCTTTCCGCCGCCGATAAAGGCGATCCTGGTCATTCCGCCTCTCCTCTTCCCTTCCGGCCCTCCGCCGTGGTTCAGAACTGGTTGAAAAACCCTTTTTCGCGCAGCCACCGCTTGTCCTCGGCGGACACCTCCACGTTATGGGGAGTGAGGAGGAATACCCTCTCCGCCACGCGCTGGATGCCGCCATCCAGTCCGTAGGTAAGGCCGCTGGCGAAATCGATGAGCCGCTTCGAGAGCTCCGCGTCGGCCTGTTGCAGGTTGATGATCACCGGGATGTCGGCCTTGAACTTCTGCCCGATCTGCTCGGCGTCGTTGAAGGACTTGGGCTCCACCATGTGCACGCGCACCTGCCTGCTGGGAACCGGCTGCACGGTAGCGAGGCGCGCCTCCTCGCGCTGGGCGCGCCGCGATACCACCGGCTCCACGGCAGCCGGCTGCACCTCGTCGTATTCCAGCATCTCCTCGAACTCGTCATCCTCCACCAGGCCTAAGTAGATCAGCGCCCTGCGAAAGAATCCAGCCATGCCTGCACCTCCCCGTCACCTCGCGAATATGGCCGTGCCCACGCGCAGCATGTTCGCTCCCTCCTCCACGGCCACCTCGAAATCCTGCGTCATCCCCATGCTGAGGATCTCCAGGCCCGCTCCTTCGCCCTCTCCTTCCAGCATCTCGCGCAGCTCCCGCAGCCTGCGGAAGCAGGGCCGGGCCTCTTCCGGGTCCTCGGCGAACGCCGCCATGGTCATCAAGCCCCGCACCCGCACGTTGGGAAGCGAACGGGCCTTCTCCAACAGTCCGGCCACCTCCTCCTCCGCGAGGCCGAACTTGCTGGCCTCCCCGGTCACGTTCACCTGCAGGAGGACGTCCTGTACCACGTCGATCCCTCGTGCCCGCTCGTGTATCGCCTCCAACAGGCGCTCGCTGTCCACGCTGTGTATGAGGGCTACCCTGCCCACCACCATATTAACCTTATTCCTCTGCAGATGGCCAATGAAATGCCACTCGAGGCCGGCCCCGAGACGCTTCAGCCTGCCGGTCAGCTCCTGGGCGCGGTTCTCTCCGAACACCCGCTGCCCTGCCTCCGCCGCCTCCATAACCAGGTCGTCGGGCACGTTCTTGCTTACGGCGACCAGGACGATACCGCCGGGATCGCGGCCGCTGCGCTCGGCCGCCGCCGCGATGCGTTCCCTCACCAAAGCAAGGTTTTCCGGCACCCTCGTCACCTCGTTCACCTCCGCGCCTATTCCTCGAAGCTCACCATGGTCACCCCGTGCAGCTGGCGCAGAGCCTCCATGACCTCCAGGAGGTCCACCTTCGCCGTAACGTTCGCCCGCAGGAGGAGGCTGCATTCCGCCTGGGGCGCCAGGCACTGCTCGAAGCGCAGCAGTACCGCCTTCACCCGGTACTGCGCCAGGGTGGCGGTCACCTCCTCCACCAGGTCGGGCCGGGCGACGCTCCTCACCGTGAAATATAGCCTGCGGCGCAGGAAGCGCGCGATCACCCTCTCCTCCACCCAGGGCAGGGCCACCAGCACCACCAGCATGATGCCCGTGGTGTAGAGGCAGGTCAGGAAATAACCCGCGCCGGCGGCCATGCCCACCGCCGCCGTGGCCCACATGGTGGCCGCGGTGGTGATCCCCACCACGTGCGTCCCCGCATAGACCACGATGACGCCGGCTCCCAGGAAACCGATGCCCACCACCACCTGGGCGGCGATCCTCGCGGGGTCCGACCCCGGGAAGGCGACTAGGGACATCACGGTGAAGAGAGCCGCCCCGATGGAGATCATGATGTAGGTGCGGAAGCCCGCGGGCCGGTCCCCCCTCTCCCGCTCCACGCCGATGAGGCCGCCGCAAGCGGCGGCCATGAGCAACCTGAGGATGATCTCTCCTCCGCTCACCGCCGCCTACTCCCCTCTCACGATCCTGAAATCGCCGAACTCCCCCGTGGCCTCTTCCCAGGACACCTCCACCCTCGCGACACGCGCGGAGGGAGAGCCCTCGTGGCACCACTCCACCATCTTCCTCACCGCTTCTTCCTCGCCCTCGAATACCGCCTCCACGCGCCCGTCGTAGCGGTTGCGCACCCACCCCGTCAGGCCGAGCTCCCTGGCCATGTCCACGGCGTATGAGCGGTAATACACCCCCTGCACCCGTCCCGATACCAGCACGTGCGCCCTCGCCATCATGGCCGCATCACCCGTCCTCCCGCTCTCTCCAGATCAACGCTCCCTGTCTGCCCGTCACCCCTTCCCGCCGGAAGGAGAAATACCGGGGCTCGCAGCAGGTACAGCCCCCCGCGCAGTGGATGTTCCTCTCCTCCATCCCGCACCTCACCAGGTTTACGATGTTGGCGCGACGCAGGTCCAAGCTCCATGCCTCTCCCCTGCGCACCACCACCCCTTCCCCGGGATATTCTTCGACAAAGAGCTCCGCCCTGCCTTCGTCCACCCGGTAGCAGCAGGGCCCTATGCAGGGGCCGATGACCGCCCTCGCCCGGGAGGGCCCGATGCCCATCCTCTCCTCCACCAGGCGGCAGGCGATCCCCGCGATGTCGCCCAGGGTTCCGCGCCACCCCGCGTGCAGCATGGCTATGATGCCGTGCTCCGGGTAGGCCATGGCCAGGGGAACGCAGTCCGCTGTGAGTACGCAGAGGGCCAGGCCTTCTCTCGTGGCCAGAAGGCCGTCGGTCTCCCGCAGGGCCTCTACGCGGATGCCCTCGCTCCTCCCGGCGAGGTCGTCCGCCCAGGCCACGCGCAGGCCATGCACCTGTTCCGGGTAGGCGATGCGCCTTCCGTCGATGCCCAGCGCCCCTGCCAGGATAGCGCGGTTATCGGATACCCTCCGCGGGTCGTCTCCGGTGTGGAAGGCCAGGTTCAGGCTCCGATAGGGGGGCTCGCTCACCCCTCCGCGGCGGTCGGTGAAGACAAGGCGGAAGCCGGGGCCGAGGAGGTGTCCCGCCTCCAGCCATCCCGGGCCGGGGCCCCCGTCCCCGCCGTTCCTCGCACCTCCCTCATCCCCCGACGGACTGCTCCCCATCCAGCACCTCCAGGAGCACCTTGTAGATGCGCCTGCCCACCACCTTTTGGGCGGTGAGCCGCATGCCCTCGAAGGTCACCGACTCCCCCTGCTTGGGGATCTTTCCCATGAGGTTGTAGATCAGTCCGCCCAGGGTGTCCCACTGGTGCGCCGGCAGGCAGGTTCCCAGCAGCTCGTTGATGTCGTCGATGGGGATACGTGCATCGAAGATGTACCTGCCGTCGCCGAGGCTCTCGTAGAGCTCCATGGCGCTGTCGTACTCGTCGAAGATCTCCCCCACGATCTCCTCCAGCAGGTCCTCGATGGTCACCAGCCCCGAGGTGCCTCCGTACTCGTCCAGCACGATGGCCATGTGTATGGTGAGGGTGCGCAGCTCGGTGAGGAGCTCGCTCACGCGCTTGGTCTCGGGCACGAAATACGCCTCCCGCAGTAGGTCCCTGGGCTTGACGTCGCTCTCTCCGCGCTTGAGGTAGGGGAGCAGGTCCTTGGCGTAAAGCACCCCGGTTATATGGTCGAAATCACGGTGATAGACGGGTATGCGCGAGAATCCCGTGCGCATGATCACCTCCAGGGCTTCTTCCAGGTTGGCGTCGTCTTCCAGCATCACCATGTCCGTGCGCGGGATCATCACCTCGCGGACCAGGGTGTCGCCGAAATCGAAGATGGAATGGATGAGCTTCTTCTCCTCTTCCTCGATGACGTCCTGCTCCTCCGCCGCGGAGACCAGGGCCTTGATGTCCCCCTCGGTCACGAAGGGCCCTTCTTTTATGGTCTTGCCCCCGAACATGCGAATGACCCCGTTGGAGAGCATGATCAGCAGTCGCACCAGGGGATAGAAGAGCCCGGAAAGGGCTTTGATCACGGGCGCCACCGCCAGGGCCACCCTCTCGGGGTGGTTGGTGGCGTAGGTCTTGGGCGCCATCTCCGAGAAGATGAAGATGAAAAAGGTCATGGCGCCGGTGGCGATGGCGGCGGCCAGCGGGAGCTCGAAGGCCAGGGCCAGGCCGGTGGCGATGGCCGACGCGCCCACCTGCACCAGCAGGGTGAGCATGAGGATGGTGGAGAGGAAGCGGTTCGGCTGCTCCAGCAGACCTTCCAGGACCTGCGCCCTCCGGCTTCCCTCCTCGGCCAGGGAACGGACGCGGAATCGGTTCACGCTCACCAGCGAGATCTCGGAGGCCGCCAGGAAGGCGGACGCACCGAGCAATCCGACCAGAGCCGTCAGCCTCCAGGCGATCTCGCCGCCGCTCACCGCCGCAGCCGCCGCGGGTCCGCCCGTCATCATCCCCGTCATCCTGCCCCTCCGGCGAGGCGCAGGATCTCCCGCTGCCTCCTGTCCATGCGTCCGGCACCCTCCTCGTCTCCGTCCTCGTATCCCAGCAGATGAAGCACACCGTGCACCGCCACGAAGGCCAGCGCCTCCCCGCTCTCCACGCCGTATTCCTCTCGCCAGGCGTCCACCGCCGCGGGGCAGATGGCGATGTCGCCCAGGATGAACCCCTCCCCGCTCTCCTCGCGCATGGGGAAGGCGAGCACGTCGGTGGCGCCCTCCCTGCCTGTGTAGCGGCGGTTGAGCGCCGCCATCTCCTCCTCGGCCAGCAGGGCGATGGAGAGCACGGCGTCGCGCCGGGCTCCCTCCGCCCGCAGCGCCCTGCGGCAGGCTCTCCTCAACTCCTCGACCGCCCTCTCCCCCAGCCCGGCCTCGTCCCTGACCTCGATCCTCAAAAAGCGCCCTCCCTCTTTACGAGCACCGGGTATTCCACGCGCTCATGGTACATTCCGGAAAGGATGCGGGTGAAGGCCAGGGCTATCCGCTCCAGGTCGCCCAGGGTGAGGTTGGATTCCGCCAGCTGCCCGTCCCGCAGCCTCTCCTCTATGATGTCCCTGGCGGCCTGTTCCAGCTTGACGGCGCTCGGCTTGCCCAGCGCCTTGGCCGAAGCCTCAACCGCGTCCGCGAGCATCACCAGCGCCGCCTCCTTGCTGCGCGGCCGCTCACCGGGATAGCGGAACCTGCTCTCGCTCACCCCCTCCGTCCCCTCCTCAAGGGCCCGCGCATAGAAATAACGGATGAGGGTGGTGCCGTGATGCTGCCTGATGATGTCGATTATCTCGCGGGGAAGCCTGTGCTTCCTGGCCAGCTCCACCCCTTCCCGGACGTGAGAGGAGATGACCAGGGCGCTGAGGTTGGGTTTGATGCGATCATGGCCGTTGAAGCCGCGGGGCTGGTTTTCGACGAAGAAGGCGGAGCGCTTTATCTTTCCGATGTCGTGATAATAAGCACCCACCCTCGCGAGCAGGGCATCGGCTCCGATCTCCTGGGCCGCCGCCGCCGCCAGGTTGCCCACCACCACGCTGTGGCTGTAGGTTCCCGGCGCCTTGGAGATGAGCTCCTTCATGAGGGGCTGGTCCGGTGAGGCCAGCTCCAGGAGGTGCATGGGGGTGACCATCCCCGATAACCGCTCCAGCACCGGGATGGATCCCAGGACCAAGAGCCCGGAGAGCACCCCGTTCCCCAATCCCGCCAGCCCTGCCAGGGGCAGCACGCGCAGCTCCCTGGTCATGGCGGAGGTGATCATGGCCGCCGCGGCCGTCGCCAGCGAGACCTCCGCCGCGGCGCGCATGAGGTCCTCACGCGTGCGCACCCCGCGCACCAGCATCATCCCCGCCATCCCCCCTAGCATGGCCGCCACGGTGAGGTTCAGGTTTCCCTTCAGCACCAGGGCGGTGACCACGCTCCCCACTCCGACCAGGAAGAGGGAAGTGAGGCGGTCGAAGAGGATGGCCGACAGCATGCCCACCAGGGCCAGGGGGACGAGGTAGCCCCATATCTGGTTCTCGTCCGCGAACACGGCGAAGATGCGCGCCAGCGCGAAGAAGACCAGAAAGACCAGGCATACGGTGGCGGCGAGGCGCCAGTCGGCGGCGATATCCCGCTGGAACACCGCGAAGAAGTACAACGACATGGCATAGAGAAAGAGGACCATCAGGGTCATTCCCAGCACCTGCTGATAGGTGCCCACGGGCGAAAGCGCTCCCACCTCGTTGAGGGCCTCGAGGATGAGGGGGGTGATGATGTCTCCCTTGCCCACGATGCGCTGGCCGGTCTCGAAACGCACCGTCACCGGGGGCACGCCGTTCGCCGCCGCCTCCATGTCCCTTTCTATCACCGCGCGGGAATACGGGGTGTTGGTCCTCAGCAGCGCCGCGGCCAGCTCCGCCGCCGCCTGTGAGGCAACCCCGCCAAGATGGGTGGACTCCTTTCCCGACCGTATCTCCTCACGCGCTTCCTGCAGCGCATCGGGGGCCACGGGCTTCTCCATGGCCGAGGCGAGCTGGTTGGCCACCGCGGTGTAGAATGATGCCGCCTCCTCCTCGTCAAGGGAGAGGATGGTCCTCAGGGTGTCCTCGCCCAGGTCTTTGCCTCCCCGCTGGCGCAGGGTTTCCACCTGCGCGGAGATGGCTCCCCCCTCCCGGGCCACGCTCCGCGAGAGATCGAGAAATCCCTCCAGCTCCTCCAATGCCTGCGCCTGTGCCTGGGGGTTGATGAAGAGGTCCGCTATCCTTCGCCTCTCGTTCTCGCGCGCACGTTCCGTCTCCGCTGCGTCCTCCACCTCGAAGCTGCGCGGGGAGATGACCGTCTCCGTGCTCGGCTTCCCCACCTCGAAGCGGAAGGAGCGCGGCACATATTCCAGAACGAGCACGGAAACGACCACGCACAGGAGGAGCAGGGAGATGAGGAGGGGCTGCCTCTTCCCGACCCGCCGCCACAGGGCCCCCAACCGGGACCCTTTTCGTATTGGTCCTTCTTTATCGTCCATCTTCTCTATACCGGATTATACAGGGTTTCAGCGCCGGCGGGCGCGCTCAACCCCTGTCCGGCTTTCCGCCCGCCCCGCCGCGGTCACCGTCGTATCGCTGGTAGGCGCGCACTATCTCCTGCACGATCTTATGGCGGACCACGTCCCTCTCGTCGAGGTAGACGAACTCTATGCCCTCGATGCCCTTGAGTATCTCCCGCACCACGTTCATGCCCGAAGGCTGGCCTCCGGGAAGGTCGATCTGGGTGATGTCCCCGGTGACCACGGCCTTGGAGCCGAACCCCAGGCGGGTGAGGAACATCTTCATCTGTTCCGGGGAGGTGTTCTGCGCCTCGTCCAGCACGATGAAGGAGTCGTTGAGGGTGCGTCCACGCATGAAGGCGAGGGGCGCCACCTCGATGATCCCCTGCTCCATGTATCTGGAAAACTTATCCACCTCGATCATCTCGTAGAGGCAGTCGTAGAGGGGTCTGAGGTAGGGGTCGACCTTCTGGTACATATCGCCAGGGAGAAAGCCCAGCTTTTCCCCCGCCTCCACCGCGGGACGGGTGAGGATGATCCTGCCCACCTGCTTGGACAGCAGCGCCTTCACCGCCATGGCCATGGCCAGGTAGGTCTTGCCGGTCCCCGCCGGCCCTATGGAGAAGACGATGGTGTTGGAGCGTATGGCCTCAACGTATCTCTTCTGGTTGGGGGTCTTGGGGCGGATGACCTTGCCGCGCCGGGAGATGATGATGTCCGTGAAGACGTCGGTGGGGTTCAGGTCCCCCTCCTCGAGGATCATCTCTATGGCCTTCTCCACGCTCTCCACCGTGAGGACCATGCCCGAGTCGAGGAGCTCGAGGAGCTCCTCGAAAAGCCTGGAGATGGTCTCCAGCTCGCCCTCCTCCCCGGTGATGGTGATCTCGTTGCCCCTCACCAGTATGGTGCTGCGGAAGGCCCTTTCCACCACCTTGAGCAGTTCGTCCCTCTCGCCCAGCAGGCTGACCATGGGGCGATTGCCGGGCACCAGTATCTTGAGCTCGCTCTGCCTGCTCTCCTCCGTCTCCTTTCCTCCTTTCCCTGCCCGTGCCCGCCTAGCCCGGAGGCCAGGACATCATCCTCCCGCCCAGAAGATGGAAATGCAGGTGGGGGACCTCCTGCCCCGCCGCCTTTCCGGCGTTGGTGACCACGCGTACCCCGCTGGAGTCGATATCCTCGTCCTCGGAGAGGCGCGCCACCGCCTCGAAGACGCTCGCCAGCAGCTTGCCGTCTCGCGCCGCGGGCTCCAGCGCCGAGGAGATGTGCTTCCGCGAGACCACCAGGAGGTGCACGGGCGCCTGGGGATTGATATCGCGGAAGGCGACCACCTCCTCGTCCTCGTACAGGATCTCCGCGGGCATCTCGCCTGCCACTATCCTGCAGAATACGCATTCCTCCATGGCTCCCCCTCTCCTGTTCCCCCGCCTACACCGACCCGTCTTCCCGCGGCAGCGGCCTCATGAGGGCCACCCCCTTCCACAGGCCGGCGATCTCCACCGGGATTATTTTACCAGCCTCCGCCTCCGGGGGCGGCTCCCGCAGGGCGCCCTTGATGTAGTCCTCGGTGGTTCCCCAGGCGGTCCTCCCGTCCCTTCCGCAGGTTATCCTCTCCACCAGCAGGCCTCGCCCCTGCCCGCGACGTTCCTCGACGTAGGAGCAACGCCATCTCTCCGCCAGCGCGCGCAGGGCGGCGGACCGCCTCTCTGCCTCCGCCGGCTCCACGGCGTCACCCCGGTCCCAGGCCTTGGTGCCGGGACGGGGCGAGAAGCGGAAGACGTGCACGCGGGCCGGCCGCAGCCTCTCCAGGGTCCTCACCGTGTTTTCGAAAGCGGCCTCCCCCTCGCCCGGATAGCCCACCATCACCTCGGTGGTGATGGCCAGCGCGGGCCAGGCGCGGCGCATCTCTCCCGCCGCCTCCAGGAAATCCTCAGGGGTATATCCCCTGCCCATGTCGCGCAGTATGCCCTCGTCTCCGCTCTGCAGCGGCAGGTGCAGGTGCGGGCACAGGCGGGGCATGGCCGACCATTCCCGCACCCACCGCGGTCGCAGGTCCTCGAGCTCCAGGGAGCTCAAGCGCAGCCGGAAGCCCTCGCCGGATCCCAGCACCTCCCGCACCAGCGAGGCCAGGTCGTAGCCCGGGCCGTGGCCGTACCGCCCCAGGTTTACCCCGCAGAGGACCACCTCCTCGCAGCCCCTGACCCTCCAGCGCGCCACCATCTCCACGACCGACCGGGGGGGAACCGATACCTCCTCCCCACGGGCGCGGGGGACGATGCAGTAGGAGCATCCGCGCTCGCAGCCGTCCTGCACCTTGACGAAGCCGCGGGTGCGTCGCGTGGGCCTTGTCCGCCCCACGCCCGCGTCCCCGGCGGGAGGGAGCAGGGCGATGATCTCCTCCGCCCAGCCCCGCTTGCGCGCGTTGGGGAGCACCGCCACCACCCCCGGCGACCTCCCGACGGTCTCGGGCTCTATCTCCGCGTAACAGCCCGCCGCCACTATCCTCTCCGCGCCCTCCCTCCACAGGCGGCGCAGCAACTTCCTGCTCTTGCGGTCGCTCTCCGCCGTCACCGTGCAGGTGTTCACCACGCAAAGGTCCGCCAGCGCGGGGTCCTCCACCACTTCGTGCCCCGCCTCCGCCAGCAGCAGCCTCAGCTCCTCGCTCTCCGCCTGGTTGACCTTGCAGCCCAGGGTGAACACCGCCACCTTGGCCATATCCCACCTCACAGCAGCCCGCACGCGCACCTCGCCGCCGCCACCAGGACCATCCCCGCGTACTCGGCGCGCAGTACGTACGGCCCCAGGCTGACCGGCCGCGCGCCGCGCGCGCGCAGCTCGTCCCTCTCCGTGTCCTCGAATCCCCCCTCGGGACCCACGACCAGCGCCACCTCCCCCCATCCCGTCCCTTCCAACGCCTCCGCCGGCCTCTCCCCTCCCTGCTCGTCGGCGAAGAGGACGCGGTCGAAAGACGACAGGGACCCCAGCATCTCCTCCCACGGCAGGGGATGGAAGACCTCCGGCAGGTAGAGCCTTCCCGCCACCCGTGACGACTGCAGGCATATGGCGCGCCAGCGCTCGACCCTGCGTTCCGTCTCCTCGCTCAGGGCGCGGGAACGCCGGCAGGCAAAGGGAGCGACGCACGAGACCCCCAGCTCAGCCGCCGCTTCCACGACCAGGTCCATCCTGGCTCCCTTGAGCAGTGCCTGGAAGAGATGGAGGCGCGGCCGCTCCTCCTCCTCTCGCCACCTCTCCGTGACCTCGAGGTCGGTCGCCTCGCGCCCGATGCCGACGATCAAGGCCCTCGCCGTGCCGCCGCATCCGTCTTGGATGCGCACCTCGTCCCCCACCTTCGCCCTCAGCACACGGCTCAGGTGATGGTGATCCGCGCCGGAGAGGACCACGCGCTCCCGGGTCAGGTCCCGCGCGGTCACGAAGAACCTCGGGATGGTCAAGCCTTCTGCCTCACTGCCTTGCGGAGGCGCTCCATGACCCCGGGCGCCTCCTCGTCGCGTGAGCGCTGGCGCTGGAACTCGCGCAGGAGGCGCTTCTGTTCCGCCGTCAGCCTCCGTGGGATCCTCACCTCCAGGGTCAGATAGAGGTCGCCGCGGGCGCGGGAATGCACCTCGGGCATCCCCCTCCCGCGCAGCCGGAAGGAGTCGCCGGGCTGGCTGCCGGGGGGCACGTGCAGCTTTTCCTCGCCGTCCAGGGTGGGGATATCCACCTCCGCCCCCAGGGCCGCCTCCACCATGTCCACGCTCACCACCGCGTGCAGGTCGCGCCCGTGGCGCGTGAAGACGGGGTGCTCCCTCGTCCTCACCTCCACGAAGAGGTCTCCGGGAGGCCCGCCCAGCTGCCCCGCCTCGCCCCTTCCGCTCATGCGGATACGGTCGCCATCCTCCACGCCCGCCGGGATCTCCACCTCCACCCGGTCGAGTATCTCCCTTATCCCTCTTCCCGCACAGCCGCCGCAGGGATGGGTGTTGATCTCCCCGCTGCCCCCGCAGCGCCGGCAGGTGGTGGTGGAGGTGAAGGTGCCGAAGGCGCTGCGCCGGGTGCGGGTGAAGCGCCCCTCTCCCCCGCAGTCCGGGCAGAGGTCGTGCCCGAATCCCTTTTCCAGCCCCGAGCCCCCGCACTCCGGGCAGCTCTCGTGCCGGGGCACCTCTATCTCGCGTCGCGCTCCGCTGTAAGCCTCTTCCAGCTCTATCTCCACCACCGCCAGGAGGTCGCTGCCCCGACGGGGTGAGGCGGTGCGGGCACGCCCCTGGCCGCCTCCGAAGAAGAGGTTGAAGATATCCCCGAAGGGACTGCCGAATCCCTCGAAGCCCCGTTCGAAGGGGGACGCGGCGATCCCCGTCTCCCCGAAGAGGTCGTAGCGGTGCCTTTTCTCCGGGTCGCCCAGCACCTCGTAGGCCTCGTTTATCTCCTTGAAGCGCTCCTCGCTCTCGCGGTCGCCTCCCGCCACGTCGGGATGGTAGCGACGCGCCAGCCGTCGGTACGCCCTTTTTATCTGTTCCTGGTCGGCATCCCTGGCGACACCGAGTATGGCGTAGTAATCCTTCATCGTAGGGTCATCGTCCTCCTAGCCCCTGAGCATCTCCAGGGTGCGGCTCAGCGACTTCGCGATGAACTCCACCGTGGGTATGACGCGCGCGTAATCCATGCGCGTGGGTCCGAGCACGCTCACCGTGCCCATCATCTCGTCTCCGATGGCGTAGGGGGTGGCCACCAGGCTGAAGGACTGCAGTTCCTTGAAGGCGTTCTCGTCGCCGATGCGCACCGTGAGCTCACGCGCACGCAGGGCCTCGCTGAGGAGGTTGAAGAGGAAATACTGCTCTTCGAAATGCTTGAGCAGCGACTCGATGCGCCGCACGCCCTCCTCGTCCAGGTAGCGGAGGAGGTTCACGGTGCCTCCGACGTAGACCTTCTCGTAGTCGTCGCGGGAGAGCATGTCCCGTATCGCCTCCAGGGCCCTGCGGGTGAGCCCGGAGAGGGGGCGTCCGCCGCCCTTCTTTTCGCCTCCGCTCTCCTCCGCGTATATCTCCTCCAGTCCCTTGCCCTGCAGTCGCCGGTTCAGGTAAGACTGCACCGCCTCCAGGTCCTCGTCCAGCTCCTCGCCGGTCACCTCTATGGCCTTCTTCTCCACCCTTCCGGTATCGGTGATGATCACCAGCAGCACCACCTCTCCCGCCAGCTTCACCACGTCGATGTGCTTGATGGTGTTGCGCCTCAGACGCGGCGCGATGATGAGGGCGGCGGTGCTGGTGAGCCGGGAGAGCAGGGAGCTGGTCTCCTGCAGCAGGCCCTCCAGCTCACGCGTCTTGTAGGAGAAGAGGGTGAGGATGGCCTGCTTCTCCTCCTCGCGCAGGCGCGTCCTCCCGCTCAGGCTGTCGACGTAGAAGCGGTATCCGAGGTGGGTGGGCACGCGTCCCGCGGAGGTGTGGGGCTGGTAGAGGTATCCCATGCCCTCCAGCTTGCTCAACTCGTTGCGGATGGTGGCCGGGCTCACCCCAAGGTTAAGGCTCTCGGCCAGGGCCTTGGAGCCGATGGGCGACCCGGTCATGATATAGCGGTGCACCACCGCCTTGAGTATCTTCTGCTGCCTTTTGTCCAGCATTTAGCACTCTCCTCCCTCGAGTGCTACCTACATAATCAAATTATCTTTCCCCGACGCCGCCCGTCAAGTGATGCCGGCGGAGCACCGGGTGGCGCGGGCGGCGTCCTCCCCTCCCCAGGCCAGTTCGGAGATGATCGCGTTGGACACCAGCATGCCGCGCGGCGTGAGCCTAACTCTCCCTCCCTCGAGGGCGAGCAGGCCTGCCCGCGCCAGCTCGCGCAGCCTCTCCCGCGACCGGCGGAGGGTCCTCTCGGGCACCCCTCTCGCCGTGCGCAAGCCCAGCATGACCATCTCCTCGCGCGCCTCCTCGCCCGCAACCCGCTCCGCGCCGGCCACCGGCAGCCTCCCCTCCTCCAGGACTCTCAGGTATCGCAGCACCGAGCGCTGGTTCCAGAAACGCACGCCCCCCAGCATGGAGTGCGCACCCGCCCCCAGCCCAAGGTAGTCCTCCCTGCGCCAGTAGGACAGGTTGTGGCGGCAGCGATGGCCAGGGAGGCAGAAATTGGATATCTCGTAGTGCTCGTAACCCCGCCGGTCCAGGGCCTCGCAGGCCTCCAGGTATTCATCCGCCACCGCGTCCTCGGACGGCAGCGCCACCTCGCCGCTTTCCGCCCTGCGCGCCAGAGGCGCCTCCTCGGACAGAGTGAGGGCATAGATGCTGAGGTGCGGGATCCCGAGGGCGGCGACCTCCTCCAGGCTGTTCCGGAAGGCGCGGCCGCCCGGGTCCGGAAGCCCGTAGAGGAGATCGGCGCCCACGGAGCGCGCCCCGGAGGACAGGGCCGTGCGCAGAGCCCGTCTCGCCTCCGCCGCTCCGTGCGGGCGCCCGAGGAGGCGCAGCACCCCGTCTTCCAGGGACTGCACGCCGATGCTCAGGCGATCGACTCCCCCTTCCACGGCATCCCGGAAGTCCTTCTCGCTCCAGGTCGCGGGGTTCACCTCCACCGTCACCTCGGCCTCCTCGTGCAGGCCGAAGGCGCCGGTAACCGCGGCCAGGAGGCCCGCCACCTCCGCCCCCGACAGGCACGACGGCGTCCCTCCCCCCAGGTAGACGGAGCGCAAGCAGCCGCCGCGCCCTTCCAGGAGGTATGCCCACATCTCCAACTCCTTCCGCAACGCCCGGCGGTAAGCATCCACCACGCGCCCGGGGGCCACGCGGGAGTTGAAATCGCAGTAGGAACAGCGGGAGCGGCAGAAGGGCCAGTGGATGTACAGCCTCATGGGCTCCGCCTCCCCGGCGGCAGGCGCACCGTCCCGTCCCCGGCGGGACCGCCGCCGGGACCCTTCCCCGCCTCCCTCACTTCCCCCTCTCCTCCCCGCCCGTCCTCAGCGCGGAGATGAAGGCCTCCTGGGGGATCTCCACCTTGCCCACCATCTTCATGCGCTTCTTGCCCTCTTTCTGTTTCTGCAGCAGCTTCTTCTTCCTGGTCACGTCGCCGCCGTAGCACTTGGCCAGTACGTCCTTGCGCCTGGCCTTGATGGTCTCCCGGGCCACCACCCTTCCGCCCACCGCCGCCTGCACCGGGACGTCGAAGAGCTGGCGCGGGATGAGCTCGCGCAGCCTCTGGGTGATGCGCTTTCCGTGCTCGTGCGCCCTGCTCCTCTCCACGATGACTGAGAAGGCGTCCACCGGCTCTCCGTTGATGAGCACGTCCAGCCGCACCAGGTCTCCGGGGAGGAACCCGATGTGCTCGTAGTCCAGCGACGCATACCCCCGGCTGCGCGATTTGAGCTGGTCGTAGAAATCCATGACCATCTCCGCCAGGGGGATGCGGCAGCGCAGCTCCACCCGCCGACCCGAGAGGTAGCTCACATCCTGGTAGATGCCCCTACGCTCCTTGACCAGCTCCATCACTCCCCCGAGAAAATCAGGGGGCACCAGGATGGTGGCCTGCACGTAGGGCTCCCTGATCTCCTTCAGGGCCCCCATGTCCGGCATCTCGGAGGGATTGCGCACATAGGACACCCTTCCCGCCCGGTCCTCCACCTCGTAGACCACGTTGGGTGAGGTCACCACGAGGTCCAGCCCGTACTCCCTCTCCAAGCGCTCCTGCACGATCTCCATGTGCAGGAGCCCGAGAAACCCGCAGCGGTAACCGAAGCCCAGCGCCTTGGAGTTCTCTCGCACGAAGCTCAGGGCGGCGTCGTTGAGCTTCAGCTTCTCCAGGGCCTCGCCGAGGGCGGTGAAATCGTCCGCATCCACGGGATAGATGCCCGCGAAGACCATGGGCTTGGGGTCGCGGTAGCCGGGGAGCGGTTCTGCGGCGGGAGCCTCCCTTCCCGTCACCGTGTCCCCCACTTTGATGCGGGTGACGTCCTTGATGCCGGTGATGATGTAGCCCACCTCCCCCGCCTCCAGGCCCGGGCTGGAGATCATGTCCGGGGAGAAATAACCCACCTCATCAACGGCGGCGGTTACCCCGGTGGCCATGAAGCGGATCTTCATCCCCTGCCTGACCTCTCCCTCCATAACGCGCACGAAGGCGATCACCCCGCGGTAGGAATCGTAGGTGGAGTCGAAGACCAGGGCGCGCAGCGGCGCATCCGACTCCCCCGCGGGGGGCGGCACGCGCTCCACCACCGCCTCCAGGAGCTCCTCCGCCCCCTCGCCGGTCTTGGCGGAGACCGCCAGCACCTCCCCGGGATCGATGCCCATAAGGTCCGCGATCTCCATGGCCGTGCCCTCGGCGTCGGATGCGGGAAGGTCGATCTTGTTCACGGCGGGGATGATCTCCAGGCCCGACTCCACCGCCAGGTAGGCGTTGCCCACCGTCTGCGCCTCCACTCCCTGGGAGGCGTCAACCAGCAGTATGGCTCCCTCGCAGGCCGCCAGGCTGCGTGAAACCTCGTACGAGAAGTCCACGTGTCCCGGGGTGTCGATGAGATTGAGGCGGTATTCGCGTCCGTCGCGGGCACGGTACCGCATGCGCACCGCCTGGGCCTTGATGGTGATCCCCCGCTCCCTCTCCAGCTCCATGCGGTCGAGATACTGCTCCGCCATCTTCTGGCGCGGCACGGTGTCGGTCAGCTCCAGGAAGCGGTCGGCCAGGGTGGATTTCCCGTGGTCTATATGAGCTATGATGCAAAAGTTCCTTATCCCGCTCTTGTCCATGTCTCAACTCCCAGGTAATTATAGCCCCTGCGCGTCCGGGGCGCCCCCGGAACCTCGCGAGCTCGGCCGGAGCATACCGGCCCTCCTCCGCACGCATCCCGCCTCGCCCGTGTCCGCCACCCGCGGGATGATGGAGGGACCGTATGCGGTTTTCCCCTCCTGGGGCTTCCTCTCCCGCTTTCCGCCGGGCGGAGTGCCCGTATATCTTTCTCGCAGGGAGTCTCTGGCAGAACGGATCGAGGGCGGCAGGGACGGGGTGCATGTGCCCACGAGGCAGTGAACCGGCACAGGGGATTTACCCCTTCCCCACCTTGTGTTACAATCTCCTCTGTTTGACGAAAGGAGTGTAGCGTTGCCCAACATAAAGCAGCAGGAAAAGCGCATGCGGCAGGCGGAGAAGAGGCGCATGCGCAACCGCTCGCGCAAATCGGAGATCAAGACCTATATCCGCCGCTTCGAGGCGGCCCGGCAGCGGGGCGACCGCGAAGAGTGCCAGCTCTACCTGACCAAGGCCATAAAGGCCCTGGACAAGGCGGCCGGCGACGGCATCATCCACAAGAACAACGCCGCCAACCGCAAGTCGCGCCTCATGCGCAAGTTCAACGCCCTCTCCTGAACCCGGAGGGGTTATAGGGCGCGCGGACCCACGGACCACCAAGAGGGCATACTTCCGTTCCCCGATCCCTGTGGGGGGTCGCTATGCGCGCAGTCGCGCGCCATACCCTCTCTCCAGCGCGAAGACGATGTCCTCGAGTACGGAGCGCGCCTCCTCGTCCCGCAGGGTACGGTCCATGGCGCAGAAGACCAGGTTGAAGGCCAGGCTCTTCTTCCCCTCTCCCAGTTGTTCGCCGCGGTAGAGGTCGAACAACCTCACCTCGTAGAGCAGCTCTCCCCCCGCCTCCCTGATAGCCGTCTCGAGGTCGCGGGCCTCCACCTCCTCGTCCACCACCACCGCCAGGTCCATCTGGAGGGTGGGAAAGCGCGGGATCTCGCGGAAGTGCGGTTCCGCCCGGCTCTCCTCGAGGCGGGAGAACTCCAGCTCCATGACCGCGGTGTTGCGGGGCAGGTCCACCTCGTCGCAGACGCGCGGGTGCAGCAGTCCCAGGAACCCCGCCCTCGACCCTTCGACAAGCACCGCGCAGGACTGGGCGGGGTGGAGGAAGGGAAGTTCCTCCCTCTCCAACTCCAATCCGGGCACGTGCAGCGAGGAGGCCAGCCTCTCAAGTATCCCCTTGGCGGTGAAGAAGTCCACCGCCTGGGCGGCGCCGTCCCACTGCTTGGGCATCCAGTCTCCCGTGAGCAGGCACGCCAGGTGCAGGGGTTCCCGCGGCTGGGCCTCTCCCGCCGCGGGGAGGAAGACCCTCCCCATCTCGAAGAGGTGGACGTCGGTGATGCGGCGGTTGACGTTGAAGCGCGCCGCCTCCAGCAGCCCGGGGAGGAGGCTGGGCCGCAGCACCGCGGTCTCCTCGCTCAGGGGGTTCCTCAGGCGCACGGCGCGTCGCGGAAAGAGTACGCGCGGGGGGTCCAGGAGCTCCAGCCAGCGCTCGGAGATGAAGGAGACCGTCACCGCCTCGTGCAGGCCCAGGCCGGCCATGGTCCGCGCCGCCTCCCTCCTGCATCTCTGCTGCATCGAGAGCATGCCCATGCTCGCCGAGCTGGCGGGGAGGGTGGAGGGGACGCGGTGGTAACCGTATATCCTGGCGATCTCCTCCACCAGGTCGATCTCCCGCTCCAGGTCGGGCCGGAAGGTGGGGACCTCCAGGTCCAGCACCGCCTCTCCCTTCTCCTCCCGCCTCCCCTTCACCTCCAGCTCCAGGGAGACCAGGATATCGCGGGCCCTCTCCTCGTGGAGATCGATGCCGATGAGGCGGGCGGCGCGTCCCACCCTGAGGTCCAGCCGCAGGGGGGCGGTCTCCCGCGCGCGGGCATCGACCGCCCCTCTTCTGACCTTCCCTCCCGCCAGTTCCTGCATCAGGTAGGCGGCGCGGTCGGCGGCGCGCACGCATCCCGAGGGGTCCACGCCGCGCTCGAAGCGATAAGAGGCCTCGGAGGACAGGCCCTGGGTGCGGGAGGTGCGCATGATGCCGGCGGGATGGAAGTGGGCCGATTCCAGCAGCACCCGGGTGGTGCCCTCTCCGATCTCGGTGTTTTCGCCCCCCATGACCCCCGCCAAGGCCACCGGCCCGCTCGCATCGCATATGAGGAGGTCGTCGGGGGTCAGCCTGCGCTCCACCCCGTCCAGGGTGACCATGCTCTCGCCCGCGGAAGCCCGGCGCACCACGATCCTTCCCTCCGCTATGAGCTCGAAGTCGAAGGCATGCAGGGGCTGCCCCGCCTCCAGCATGACGTAGTTGGTTATATCCACCACGTTGCTGATGGGCCTGACCCCGGCGGCGCGCAGTCGCCTTCTCATCCACCACGGCGAGGCCCCTATGCTCAACCCCTCGATGAGGCGGGCCGCGTAGCGGGAGCAGAGATCGGGGTCTCGTATCTCCACTTCCACTTCCTCGCCGGTTGGAGGATCGCACTCCCGCAACTCGAAGGAAGGTCGTACCAGCCTTCCCCCCGTGAGGGCCGCCACCTCCCGCGCCACCCCGAGCATGCAGAGACAGTCGGGACGGTTGGGAGTGACTTCCAGGACCAGCACGGTATCCTCCTCGCCCAGCGCCACTTTCAACGGCGTGCCGGGCTCCGGCGCCCCTTCCAGCTCCATGATCCCCGCCGCGTCATCGGAAAGGCCGAGCTCGCGTTCCGAGAGCAGCATCCCGCAGGAGGTCACGCCGCGGATCACCACCTCGCCGATGTCGCTTCCGTCCGGCAGCCTGACCCCCGGGGGAGCCACCGGCGCCAGCATACCCTCCCTCACGTTCGGCGCCCCGCATACTATCTCCGCCTGACGGCCCCCCAGGTCCACCCGGCAGACCGAGAGGCGGTCGGCATCGGGGTGGGGCCTCACCTCCATCACGCGTCCCACCAGCAGTCCTTCCAGCCCCGCGCCGAGCCGCTCCACCGCATCCACCGCCGTCCCCGCCATGGTGAGCAACTCGGCGAGCTCGTGGGGGTCGAGGTCGAAATGCACGTATTCCCTGAGCCACTCCAAAGAGACCCGCAATTCCATCTCCTCCCTAGAACTGCGCCAGCAGGCGCATGTCGTTGTCGAAAAGGTACCTGATGTCCGGGACACCGTACTTGAGCATGGCGATACGCTCCACCCCCATCCCGAAGGCGAAACCGCTGAAACGTTCCGCGTCGTAACCCACGTAGGCGAAGACGTTGGGGTCGACCATGCCGGCGCCCAGGATCTCCAGCCACCCCGTTCCCTTGCAGACCCGGCATCCACCGCCCCCGCAGATGATGCAGGAGACGTCCACCTCGGCGCTGGGCTCGGTGAAGGGGAAGAAATGGGGGCGGAAACGCACTGCGCGTTCCTCGCCGAACATGCGTCTGGCAAAATGTTCCAAGGTACCCTTGAGGTCACCCAGGGTGAGGCCCTCGTCCACGGCCAGCCCCTCCACCTGGTGGAACATGGGCGAGTGGGTGGCGTCGGGAACGTCGTGGCGGTAGGCCTTCCCGGGAGCGATGACGTAAAGGGGAGGGGCGGTCGCCTCCATGACCCTTATCTGGACCGGCGAGGTATGGGTACGGAGGAGCACGTCCTCTCTCCCCGCCTCCGAGGCGTCCACGTAAAAGGTGTCCTGCAGGGACTTCGAGGGATGCCACTGCGGCGTGTTGAGCGCCTCGAAGTTGTAGTAGTCCAGCTCCACCTCCGGGCCCTCCGCCACGCGGTATCCCATGCCCGTGAAGATATCCTCGATCTCCTCGATGATCCTGGAGATGAGGTGGCGCGTGCCCAAGGCCACGTGGCGTCCCGGAAGGGTCACGTCCACCTTTTCTCCGCGCAGCTCGACATCGAATTCCCGCCTGCGCAGCTCCTCCTCGCGCTCCCCCAGGGCCTGCTCCAGCCATGCCTTGAGGCGGTTCAACTGCATGCCGGCGTTTCGTCTCTCCTCCGTGGGCAGGTCCTTTATCCCCTGCAGCAGCGCGGTCACCCTGCCCCTGCGTCCCAGGAAGGCCACCCTCGCTTCCTCGAGCTGCGCGAGGTCGCCGGCCTGCATCACCGCGGCACGCGCCTCCTCCCGCAGGGACCTGATCTCCTGGCTCTCCGCGTCCTCGCCCGTCATCTCCTCGGCGGACATGCTCACCTCCCGGCGTCCGTCAATCAGTACTTCTTCGCCCCATCCTGCGTACGCGCTCCACCTCGTAGAGCAGTACCGCCGCGGCGGCGGCCACGTTGAGCGACTCCGCCCTGCCGAGGATGGGAACCCTCACCAGGTCATCGAGCAGCTCCTCGTCCTCCCGCGGAATGCCCCAGGCCTCGTTGCCCAACACCAGGGCCATACGTTCAGGCCAGGTGAAATCCCAGTGTTCCGTTCCCGCATGCGGGTGGGCCGCGATGATCGTGAATCCGCGTTCCCTGAGGGCGGTCACCGCATCGCGCATGTCGTGCCCCACGCTGTGCGGGAGGTGGAATATGGAACCGGCCGTGCCGCGCACCGTCTTTGGGTTGTAGGGGTCGGCGCTCTCCGCGCACACCACCATCCCCCCCGCGCCCGCCGCGTCGGCGGCCCGCATCATGGAGCCCAGGTTGCCCGGATCCCTGACGCGGTCGGCGATCACCAGCGTGGAAGCGGCGGATTCCAGTAAGGCCGCCAGGTCCACGTCGAGCATGGGCATCACCGCCAGTACTCCCTGGGGCGTCACCGCGGTGGTCAGGCAGGCCATCACCGCTGGCTGCGCCTGGAAAACGGGGATGCCGCGGTCCGCGACGATATCCGAATACGCCTCCAGTGCGTTGAGGCCTTTCTCGTCGCAGATCAGGCATTCGGGTCTTGAGGGATGTACCAGGGCCTCGGAGACGCACTGCAGCCCCTCTACCAGGAACTTCCTCTCCCGGTAGCGGAAATTCCTCTTCAGCAGCCTGCGGTAACGCCTAATGCGCTCGTTGCGCGGGCTTTCGATCACCCCCGACAGGCGAACCCCATCAGGCACTCGCCTCCTTCACCTCGGGCTCTTTCTCCAGATGCTCCCTGGCGCTTTCCACCAGCGCGGCAAAGGAGGCGGGGTCGTTCACCGCCATGTCCGCGAGGATCTTTCTGTTGACCTCTATCCCCGCCAGCTTCAGGCCCCGGATGAAACGGCTGTATGTGAGGCCGTGCTGTCTGGCGCCGGCGTTGATACGCGCGATCCACAGCTTCCTGAAATCCCTCTTCCGCGTGCGGCGGTCCCGGTACGCGTACTGGAGAGAGTGCATCACCTGCTCGTTGGCGCTGCGGAAGGTCCTGCTGCGGGCCCCCCGGTAGCCCTTGGCCATGCGCAGCACCTTCTTTTTCCTCTTCTTCCTGGCCACGGAATGTCTTGTCCTGGACACTCTGATCAGTCCTTTCCAGCTTCTTATCTGCGGCTGTGCCGTTGCGACGGCGCCTTACCCCTACCCCCTGCCGAGCATCTTCCTCACGCCCGAGAGGTCATGGGGCGAAACCTCGTTCTTGACGCGGTAGCCGCGCTTGCGCCGCGCGCTCTTCTTGGTGAGGAGGTGGCTACCGTATCCCTTCCTCCTCCTGATCCTTCCCTTTCCCGTCACCTCGAAGCGCTTCGCCGCGCCCCGGTGCGTCTTCTGCTTTGGCATTCCTTCCTCCGTCCTTCTTCGCGGTGCTCAGGGGCGCCAGGATCATCTGCATGTTGCGCCCGTCCAACTTCGGCTGCGATTCCACCGTCCCCAGCTCCGAGAGCTCCTCCGCCAGCTGCTCCAGGAGGCTCCTGCCCAAGTCGGTGTGGCTCATCTCCCGTCCCCTGAACATGATGGTCACCTTGACCTTGTTGCCGGCCTTGAGAAACCTCTCGATATGCCTGCGCTTGATCTCGTAGTCGTGGCGGTCGATCTTGGGACGCATCTTCATCTCCTTGTAGACCACCACGCTCTGTTTCTTGCGCGCCTCCTTCATCTTCACCGTCTGCTCGTAACGGTACTTGCCGTAGTCCATGATCTTGCAGACCGGGGGCTGGGCCTGGGGCGCCACCTCGACCAGGTCGAGGTCCATCTCCTCCGCCATCCTCAGGGCTTCCTCGATGGTCTTGATGCCGATTTGGTTGCCGTCAGGTCCCACCAGGCGGACCTCCCTGGCCCTGATCCCCTCGTTGACGCGCACGTGCTTGTCTATCTGGCATCCCTCCTTAAAATCAAAAAGGATAGCGGTCCTCCTCGCTATCCGCGGGTCCCTCGACCCCGTAACCCCGCTGGCTTTGCGCCGCGGGGTGAGAAGCGGTACCGCCTCTTCTTGTCGTTATTCGTTTTTACGGGGTGAAGTATAGTTTATGGCGGCCCCGCAGGCAATCCCCGTTCCCGGTCCCTCACTCCCGCATCGACAGGAGATCGCTTGCCGGGGCGACGCGGCATCCCCGGGGACGGCGTTTCCGCTCATGCCGCCGCAGAAGTCCCCCGCTCCGGGATGGCCATGGGGCTCTCCCGCGCGGCAACCTCGGAGCTGCTCCCGCGGCCCGCGTCCGGCCTTTCCGCCGCGGTGCGCACGCCCCGCGTTGTCCGGTGTAGGCCTCGCGAACCCCCCGTCGCCTCTCAGCCCGCCGCCGCCTTCGCCTCCCTTTCCCTTCCGGCTTTTTCTTCCGCCGGGATGCGGACGGGGAGGGAGACGGTGAAGGTGGAGCCCTTCCCGAGCTCGCTCTCCACGTGGATCTCCCCTCCGTGTGCCTCCACCAGCTGGCGGCTGATGCAGAGACCGAGGCCGGTCCCGCTCTGCTGCCGCGTGGAGGAGGAGTCCACCTGATAGAACTTGTCGAAGATCTTTTCCAGGTCCTGGGGAGGTATGCCCATGCCGCTGTCCCTCACCCTCACCAGACACCGCTCGCCGTCCCCCTCCCCTTCGACGCGCACCTCGCCTCCCGGAGGGGTGAACTTTATGGCGTTGTGGATGAGGTTGGTAAAGACCTGCGCCAGGCGGTAGGCGTCCCCGCACACCGCGGGCATCCCGGCCGGGACCTCCTCCACCAGGACGACCTCTTTCTCGCGCGCCAGGTTCTCCAGTCCCTGCAGGACCTCCTCGATCACCTCGCGCAGCTGTACCGGCTCCCGCCTCACCTCGATGATCCCCGATTCGATCCGCGAGAGGTCTAGGAGGTCGTTTATGAGCTCGGTGAGGGACTCCGTCTGCTGCATCACTATATCCAGGTAATGGAGCTGCTTTTCGTTCACCTCTCCCACCCTGCCGGCGGCCAGCAGGCGGACGAAGCCCTTGATGGAGGTAAGGGGGGTCTTCAGCTCGTGGGAGACGATGGAGATGAAGTCGGACTTCATGCGGTCGAGCTCGATGAAATCGGTGACGTCGTGGAGCAGGACGATGGCGCCGCCCACCTTCCCCTCCTCGTCATGGAGGGGAACCCAGAGCACCTGGAATACGATGGGCGGCTCGGTCCTCACGCACACCTCCCCCTTCACCGACCGGCCGTGCGCGAACACCTCTTCCATGGCTTGCCGCAGGGACGTCTCGCCGAAATCCACCTTTTCTCCGTCGCGTTGCAGGATCTCCCCCAACTCTCGGCCTCGGTCATCCTCCCCCATGTCCAGAAGCCGCGCCACGAAGGGGTTGGCCAGCACCAGCCTCCCCTCCCGGTCAAGGACCATGATGCCGTCGGTCAGGCTGTTGATGATGGCCTCTATCTTCCTCTTGTCCTCCAGGGTGGTGCGGTAGAGGCTCGCCTTCTCGAGGGCCAGCGCCGCCTCGCTGGAAAGGGTGAGCAGGATGCGAGCGGCGTCGTCGTCGAAGGCGTTGGCCCGCTTGGAATAGCAGCTCAACACCCCGATGACGCTGGAGCTCGCGAAGAGGGGCACGGCGATCATGGACCGGTAGCCGGTGCGCTCCAGGAATGCGGTGAAGAGAGGGTCCTCGTCCCTTTCGCCTATGCTCACCGGCAGCACCGCGGAGGCGGAGAGCATGATGGGGTTTCCATCTTCTTCCTCCAACACCTCCACCATCCCCTGCCCCATGCCCCTTACTCCCCTCACCTCCAGGGCTCCCGTCTCCTGATAGAGAGAAACGGCCATGGCGTCACAGGCGACGAGGTTTCCGGCGTTGTCGAGGAGCACGTTCAGGAGCTGCTCGGTGTCCAGGGTGGACGCGAACTTGAGGGAGGCGGCGTAGAGGGACGACAGCTCCCTGCGCTTGGTGTCCGCCTGGTCGTAGAGGTTGGAGAGGGCTTGTTTCTCCCTCTCCTGCTCGCGCGACATGTTGATGACGAAAGAGCCGCAGAGGGCGATGAGAAAATACACGGGTACGGCCATGGCCATGCCCTTGATGGTCTCCCCGTCAACGGTCTCGTAGGTGAGGGGGGCGAAGAAGAAGGCGCAGGTCACCGCGGTGATGAGCATGGTCTCCAGCAGCTCGAAATAGGCGGAGGAGAAGATGATCACCACCAGGAAGAGCAGAGACAGCCCGCTCGCCTTCCCCCCGCTGAGATAAACCATGACCGCGATGAGGGCATCGGTGGCCGCCTGCAGGAGGAAGAAGGCCACGGGATGATAGCCCTCGAAGGGAAAGAAGCGGTGAGCGAGGTAGACGAGTATGGACAGGGCGATGAAGACGTAGAACACCGGCGAACCCGTACGCTGCGAATAGGGCAGCACGAACAGCAGGGTAGCCACCGCGATGGTCAGCCAGAAAAGGGAGGCTATGAAGCGCGTGGAGCTGAGCAGCAGCCTCACGCTGGCCCGCTGGCCCGAGGCCGCCTCCTCCCGCCCCGCGGCTCTCCTCCCGTCTGCCTGCATGCTCCTCGCCGCCATATCCACCGGTCCCGTCAGTCGCTGCGCCTGCGGTCGAACACGTAGTTGCTCCCGGGCATGGTCTTGGCGTATTTCTTCAGCTCCGCCGCTATCTGTGCCACCTTGCCCGGATGGTCCAGGTGGCGGTAGGTGTTGTGGACGATGGCCACGCTTATGCTCATGATGGGGAACCTGTTGACCCTGCCCTGCCTGTCCGTGCTCACGATATATCCCCTGGCCACGTCCTCGGGGTCATAGTGCTCCTGGATGCCCGCGTCGAAGAGGCGGATGATCTCCTCCGCAAGCAGCGCCGCCCTCTCCATGTCGGTGACGATGATGAAGTCGTCACCCCCGATGTGCCCCACGAAATCCCCCTCCCCGCCGTGCTTTTCCAAGGCCTCCAGGATCACGCGGGAGGTCAGCTTGATGACCTCGCTCCCGGCATGGAAACCGTAGCGGTCGTTGTAGGCCTTGAAGTCGTCGAGGTCCACGTAGCACACCGCGAACTTCGCTCCCGATCGTATGCGGGCTTCGATGTTCTCCTCTATGGCGCGGTTCCCAGGAAGCCCGGTGAGGGGGCTGGCCTCTCCGTCGCGGATGGAACGCCGCAGGTGCATGTTTATCCTCGCCTCCAGTTCCAGGGGATCGAAGGGCTTGGTGAGGTAGTCGTCGGCCCCCGTCTCCATGCCCCTGATCTTGTCCTCCAGCATCCCCTTTGCGGTGAGCATGATGATGGGTATATGGCTGGTGAGCGCCTCTCCGCGCAGCCGCAGGCATACCTCCAGGCCGTCGAGGTCCGGCATCATCACGTCGAGGACGATGATGTCCGGGCGCTCCCTCTCGCAGATACGCAGCGCCTCCTTGCCGTCCCTGGCCTCGATGGGCACGAACCTGTCCGCGCTCAGGGTGTCGACGATCAGCTCCCTGATGTTGGGGTCGTCGTCCACCACCAGGATCTTGAACTTGCCCCGCTCTCCGCCGTTCTGCGATTCGCCTCTCAGTATCTCGTCGAACAACTCCTACCTCCGCGGTCCGGAAGCACCGCCCCTCGCGGGCGGCGGGCCTCCCCCATCCGCCGGCATCCGCGACGCAGGCGCCGCGGGCCCGCCGGTCTCTACCTGTTCACCGGATCGCCACCGTAATGCTCCAGGACGTCAAGGAACACCTCCACCACCTCCGGGTCGAACTGGGTCCCGGCGTTACGCCTCAACTCCTCCACCGCCTCCTCAAGGGGAAGGGCGCGCCGGTAGGGACGGTCGGAACGCATGGCCTCGAATGCATCGGCCACCGAGAGGATTCGCGCGCACAGGGGGATGTCCTCTCCCTTGAGTCCGCCGGGATATCCGTTGCCGTCATAACGCTCGTGGTGGTGGAGGATGATGGGCCGGGGCTCCTGGAGGAACTCCACCGGTTCGATGATGCTGTCCCCCAGCAGGGGATGCGTCTTGACGTGCGAATACTCCTCCTCCGTCAGCGCTCCCGGCTTGTTGAGCACCCTTCCTGCGATGCCTATCTTCCCGATGTCGTGCAGGGTGGCGGCGTATTTGAGCTTCTGTTTATCCCGCTCATCCAGGCGCATGGCGTCCGCGATGATAAGGGCGTACTCCGTGACCCTCTCCGAGTGACCGTGGGTGTAGGGGTCCTTTACCTCTATGGCCTTCGCCAGGGCCTTGATGGTCGAAAAATAACTCTTCTCGATATCCTCGTAGAGGGAGGCGTTCTCGATGGCCATGGAGGCCTGCGCCGCTATGGCCGCAATGAGGCCTCTTTCCTCCCTGCCGGGCGCGCCTGACCCGAGCCGGGCATAGAAAAGGGCCAGGATGCCCGTGAGGCGCTCCCTGGAAATCAGGGGGTGGAGGAGGACCCTCTCCACCCCGTGCTCGCACAGGGGCTGGCGAGGATAGAGCGCCGTGGATCCGTCGATGCCCAGCAGCACCGGTTCCCCTTCTTCCAGTGAGCGCAGACAACCCCGGTCCATCTCCCGGGCACGGAAGGAGCGCGGAAGGCCCTCGCCCTCGCCTTCGCCCAGGAACCCGTAGCGCGCTCCGGGATGGAAATGTCCGTCTTCCGGGTCCCGCAGATAGACCACGCATTCCGTCACCCCGCAGAGGTCCACGCTCATGCGCGCCACCCTTTCCAGGATCTCCTCCAGGTCCAGGGTGGAATTTATGGCTCTGGTCAGCTCCAGCAGGGCGACCGTCTCCCTTATCTTCCTCTGTTCGCGGGCATGCAGCTCCGCGTTCTCCAACGCCACCGCCATACGGTTCGTGAAACGGCGCGCCAGGCTCAAGGCCTCCCCGTCCAGGCGGCCTCCGTCCGGGTCGCGCTCCAGCATCACCAGTCCCGTGGTGCGACCCCTGACCACCAGGGGCAGAAACAGCCTGCCGGGAAGGTCCGCCCTCACGCCGTCGAGGAAGATGCAGGGCTCGGGGCTTCCCCCGCATTCATATGCCCCTTTTTCCCGCACCAGGACCTCTTCCGCCCGCCCTTCCACCACCATCTTGCTTCCCGGCGCCTCCGTTCCTGCCGTACCGTCGCAGGCGTAGATGCCCCTCTCCTGGTAGCGGAAGAGGGATGCGCGTGCCGCTCCGGTCATGGCCCTGAGTTTCTCCATCCCCATCCTGGCCAAGGTGGGCGGATCAAGGGTCGCCGCGATGGTGTCAGGAAAACCGTCTATCTCGCCGAGGCGCCTTTCCAGCTCCTCCCTCTTCTCTCGTTCCACGCGTTCCAGCGCCCGCGTTATCGCGACCTGGGCATGCAGGAGGCCTAGGTAGCGAGCATAGCCTTCCCCCTGCGGCGCGGAGACGTCCTCCGCCGCCTCCGCGATCGCCGCCGCGATACCGTGTCCGTCCGCGCCAGACCTGATCAGGACGCACGCCCTTTCCTCCAGGCGCTCCATCCATTCCCCTACCCCCTCTCCGCACCTTGCGTAAACGGCACGCGACAGGATCTCGCAGAAGGATCGCAGGGCCGCCGGATCTCCGTGCCCTTTCTCTTTCAGCGCTGTTTCAAGGGCGCCGCGGAGGCATCGCGCCAGGGTATCGTTCTCTCCGAGGGTCACCTCGCCTCTCATCCCGTCCTCGCCCATGCTCACCAGGTCTTTCGCATCTCCAAGTCTATTTATCGGCACGCCTGTAGCGCTCTCTTAACGCGACCTTCATGCCCGCGGCACCCTCACCGAGCCACCCGGCAGGCGTATCCCGGCCTTCATCCGTCTCCATCATCCATCGTTCCGCGGGTCCCGCCAGGCGGGATCAGCCGGCCGGTCGTCATCTCGAGGGCGATGAAGACCGGGCACCTCTTCCACATGCCATGCCCGTGATGAGCTGCCGGCAAGGCGATATCGCGAGCGGAAGCGGGATCAACACCGTTCCTCTGGCGCTCTGCCCGGGAACCGGGGGTCGGCACGAGGCGACATACGATAGCGGCATGCCCGTGAGGAAGGGTGCCTCTGGGTTATGCGGCACGGGAGCGCGGGGCGAAGGCCGTCACCTCCGGGCCATGGACGGAAAAACCACGCTCAAGAAACCGGGCCGGCTGACCTCCCGGGCAACCCGCGCCTTGCCGCCGGGTCCGGGACGGAAGAAGGCAGGACGGGCTACTCCATCGGCCGGGGCCTGATATGTCCCATGTCCGGGGCAGGCCTCCCGGACAACCCGCGCCTTGCCGCCGGGTTCGGGACGGAAGAAGGCAGGACGGGCTACTCCATCGGCCGGGGCCTGATATGTCCCATGTCCGGGGCAGGCCTCCCGGACAACCCGCGCCTTGCCGCCGGGTTCGGGACGGAAGAAGGCAGGACGGGCTACTCCATCGGCCGGGGCCTGATATGTCCCATGTCCGGGGCAGGCCTCCCGGACAACCCGCGCCTTGCCGCCGGGTTCGGGACGGAAGAAGGCAGGACGGGCTACTCCATCGGCCGGGGCGTGTTATGTCCCATGTCCGGGGCTGACCCCATGGATTTGAGGAGGTTTCCCATCTCCACCGCCGTGAGCGCCGCCTGCCAGCCCTTGTTGCCCTGCTTGGCGCCGGCGCGCTCCACCGCCTGTTCTATGGTGTCCGCGGTGATGACCCCGAAGACCGTCGGCACGCCGGAGTCCAGGTTGACGCGGGCGATGCCCTTGGAGACCTCGGCGGCCACGTACTCGAAATGGGGCGTGGATCCCCTGATCACCGCCCCCAGGCAGATGACCGCGTCGTACTTCCCGGTCCGCGCCAGTCTCGACGCCGCCAGCGGTATCTCGAAGGAGCCGGGGACCCAGACCACGTCGACTCCGTCCATGTCCGCGTCGTGCCTCTTCAAGGCATCCAGCGCCCCGTCCAGCAGGCGCGTGCTGATGAACTCGTTGAACCTGCTCACCACCACCGCGAACCTCAGCCCGGTGGCTACCAGGTGCCCTTCGTATACGGCCATGGATATCTCCTTTCCTCCTAGAACTCCAGCAGGTGGTCCAGTTTCTCCCTCTTCGCCTTGAGGTAGGCGTAATTCTCCTCGCAGGGCTCGATGGCCAGGGGCACGCGCTCCACCACCTTCAGTCCGTATCCCTCCAGCCCCACCCGCTTTGCGGGGTTGTTGGTGAGCAGGCGCATGGTGGTGAGGCCCAGGTCGGAGAGGATCTGGGCGCCGATCCCGTAGTCCCTGGCGTCGGGCGGGAAGCCGAGCTCGAGGTTGGCCTCCACGGTGTCCATGCCCTCTTCCTGCAGCATGTAGGCGCGCAGCTTGTGGGGCAGCCCTATGCCGCGGCCTTCGTGGCCCAAGATGTAGAGGAACACCCCCTCCCCCTCCTCCTCGATCATCTGCAGGGCCAGCCTCAGCTGCACCCCGCAGTCGCAGCGCAGGGAGGAGAACACGTCGCCGGTGAGGCACTCGGAATGCACCCTTACCAGCACGTTCTCCTTGCCGCGCACCTCTCCCTTGACCAGGGCCAGGTGGCAGCGTCCGTCCACCAGGGACTCATAGCCGATGGCGCGGAACTCCCCGTAGGTCGTGGGCATGCGCACCTCCGCCACCCGCCGCACCAAGGTCTCGGTGCGGTTGCGGTAGCGGATGAGGTCCTCGATGGTCACCATCTTGAGGCCGAACCGCTTCTTTATCTCCGCGAGCTGAGGCACCCTGGCCATGGTCCCGTCCTCGTTCATGATCTCGCAGATGACCCCGGCTGGGTAGAGCCCCGCCAGCCGCGCCAGGTCCACCGCCGCCTCGGTGTGCCCCGCCCGCCTGAGCACCCCGCCTTCCCGGGCCCGCAGCGGGAAGACGTGCCCCGGCTTGGAGATGTCCTCCGGGCGGGTGGCGGGGTCGATCACCGTCTGGATGGTCACCGCGCGGTCATAGGCGGAGATGCCGGTGGTGATCTTCCCCTTGGCCCCTATGGAGACGGTGAAGGCGGTCTCGTGGGTGGAGGTGTTGTTGGTGACCATGGGGTGGATGTCCAGCTCGTCCAGCCGCGAGGCGATGCACGGCATGCAGATCAGCCCCCGGCCGTGCTTGGCCATGAAGTTGATGGCCTCCGGGGTGACCTTCTCCGCCGCCATGAGGAAATCGCCCTCGTTCTCGCGGTCCTCGTCGTCCACCACGATGACGATCCTTCCGGCGCGTATCTCCTCGATGGCCTCCTCGATGGTATCGAAGGGGCTGTCTTCGGGTTGCGCCTCGACTTCGGCTGCGCGCGCCTCATCTTCCATCTTCATGAACCTCCCTCGAACAGTTTTCCATAAAATACCGGTTTTCCGTATGGAGGCGGCATCTCCGGAGCATCACAGGAAACCTCCCTCGGACAGCTTTTCGTACAGGGTGTCCTCCTTTTCCCAGCGGGCGTTCCCGGGAAGGCCGCGCTCCAGGTAATTCCTTACATATTTAGCGATAATATCCACCTCCAGGTTGACCCTGTCGCCCGCCTTCAGCGTCCCGAGGTTGGTGACCGCCACGGTATGGGGTATGGCCGCGACGCTGAAGCCGTTCTCGCTCAGCCCGCTGATGGTGAGGCTTATGCCGTCCACGGCTATGGAGCCCTTCTCCACCAGGTAGGACCTGATCTCCGCCGGGCAGGAGAATACGTAGTCCCTGCCCCCGCCCACCTGCCTTATGTCCTCGACCCGGCCGACGCCGTCCACGTGCCCCTGCACGATATGGCCTCCCAGGCGGGAGCTCGGCGAGAGCGCCCGCTCGAGGTTCACCGCCGTGCCCCGCACCGCCGTCCCCAGGGTGGTGCGCGACAGGCTCTCCTCGGAGACGTCGGCGGCTAAATACCCCTCGCCCACGGCGGTGACCGTCAGGCACACGCCGTTCACAGCCACCGAGTCCCCTATATCCAGCCCTCTCCATATCTCACGGCAGGACACGCCTATGGAGGCCTCCCTGCCCAGGCGCCTCAGCTCCCGCACCCTTCCCACTTCCTCGATGATCCCCGTGAACACCTCTCTCAACGCCCTCCTATCTCCGCCTCCAGGAGCAGGTCCCCGCCCAGCCTCCGCACCCGTTCCCAGCGCAGGGGGATGCCCTCCCGCGGGTCGAGGACCGTCCTCCCCTCCGCCCAGGCCCTGGCCTCCCCGTCGCCGAACACCCGGGGGGCAAGGAAAAGGGCCAGCCTGTCGGCGAGCCCCTCCTGGAGCAGGGCCCCCACCAGGGTGGGGCCTCCCTCCACCAGGAGACGCGCCACTCCCATGGCCCCCAGGGCCCTCACCAGCTCCGCCAGGTCCACGCGGCCGCCCTTCTCAGCGATCTCCAGCACCTCCACCCCCCTCGCGCGCAGGAGCTCGCGCTTTTCGGGGTCGTGCTCACGCGTCGCGGCCACCAGCACCCTCGGGCCCTCACCCCTCGCCAGCCTGCTGCTCTCGGGGATGAAGAGATGGGAGTCCACCACCACCCTGAGCGGCGGTCGCGCGCGCCCCAGGGGTACCATGCGCACGGTGAGCTCCGGGTCGTCGGCCTCCACCGTGCCCCGCCCCACCATCACCGCGTCGCTTTCCCTCCGCATGCGGTGCACCTCTTTCCTCGCCTCCTCGCCGGTTATCCACCGCGATGCGCCGGTCCTCGTGGCCGTCCTCCCGTCAGCGGTGGCCGCCATCTTCACCACCACCAGCGGTCTGCCGCTCAGGACCAGCTTCTCGTAGGCCTCGTTCAGGCGCCGGGACTCCTCTTCCAAGACGCCTGTCCTCACCTCGACCCCGCATTCCTCAAGCCTCTCCACCCCTCCTCCCCGGACGTGGGGATTAGGGTCTCTCGCTGCGACTATCACCCGCCTTATGCCCGCCCCGACGATCGCTTCCGTGCACGGAGGCGTCCTTCCGTGGTGGTTACAGGGCTCCAGGGTGACGTAGAGGTCCGCTCCCCCCGCCGCCGGACCCGCCTCCTCGATGGCCTCCGCCTCGGCATGCGGGTTGGGGGGTCCCTTATGGTAGCCTCTGCCAACCACCACCCCGTCCTTCACCAGCACCGCTCCCACCATGGGGTTGGGATGGGTCATCCCCCTGCCCCTGGCCGCCAGGGACAGCGCCATCCTCATGTACCTCTCTTCCCGGGCCTCCTCGTCCAAAGCGTTACTCCTACGCAAACAAGAGGGCGCCGGGAGAAAACCCGGCGCCCGCGTGAGGCCGCCTGGAGGTCTTCTCCCATCCGGACTTTCACCGTCGGTACCGGGATTCCACCGGTTCTGCCAAAGGCTCGCGGACTTTCACCGCCGGTCGGGGTTTTCACCCTGCCCCGAAGACCTGATGATCTCAGTTCGCATTATAAGGGACGGCGTTTCCCCTTGTCCATGCGGGGCCGTGCGCCTTCGCCGCGACAGGCGCGAATCGCGGTCGCTGGCGAGGGCATCGTACGGGAGGCCGCGACGGTCGCGGAAAGCGGCGGGGCGGCCGGGGTTCAACGCGCCTTTTTCCTCGCGCGCGTCCCGCGGGCACGGGTCACCGGCGCCGCTCGGAAAAATCATCCAGCGCGCGCCTTATGTCCTCCGCCGCCGCGCGGGGATCGGGAGCGGCGTAGATGGAGGACCCCACCACCACGATATCCGTGCCCGCCTCGGCGACGGTCGCCAGGTTCCCGGTCTTCACGCCCCCGTCCACCTCCACCTCCAGGCTCACTCCCTGACGCCGCGCCTCTCTCTTTATCTCCTCCACCTTGACCAGCGCCTCGGGGATGATCTCCTGTCCCCCGAAACCGGGCATGACCGTCATCACCAGAACGTAATCGATCAATTCGAGGTGGTCGAAGATGCGCTCCGCCGGCGTCTGGGGGTTGAGCACGATGCCCGCGCGTTTTCCCAGGTTGTGGAGTAGTCCCAGGATCTCTCCGGGGTGCCTGGTCACCTCGGCATGGAAGGAGATCCAGTCCGCCCCCGCCCGCGCGAAATCCTCCACGAACTCCCCCGGGTGGGCGATCATGAGATGCACGTCCAGCGGCATCTCCGTGAGCTCCCTCACCGCCCTCACCACCAGGGGGCCGAAGCTGATGTTGGGCACGAAGTTGCCGTCCATGACGTCCAGGTGCACGGCATCCGCCAGACCTTCGATATAGGATATGGCGCGGCGGAGATCCCTGAAATCCGCGTTCAGGATGGAGGGCGCGAGCTTAATCCTCCCCACGTCCCTCACCTCCCAACGCGAAACGGCGCAGCGCCACATAGGTGGGACCGGACGGCGACAGGATGCTGCGGTAAAGGGTCAGTTTCTCCACCTCGAAGGCCAGCCCGCCTGCCTCCTTCATCCTCGCCGCCAGCTCCTCCAGGAACGCGCCGCAGTCCGCCGGGGTCTTGAGCCTGGCCACCGTGAGGTGACCCCGGTAGCCTCTGCCCTCCCGTCTCACCCCCGCTCTCTCCAGCCTCGCGTCCAGTCTCCTGGCGACTACGGCAGCCTCCTCCTCTCCCCGCTCCATGCCCACCCACAGCACCCGCGCCTTTCCCGGGGAGGGAAAGGCCCCGCACCGCCCGAGGCAAGCCACGAAGGGGGCGCACCTGCCCGCGGCGGCCTCTATCTCGTTCGACAGGCGCTCCAGCCCGTCCTCCCCGTATTCCCCGATGAATTTCACCGTCAGGTGAAGGTTGTCGGGCTTCACCCACCTCGCGCCCGGGACCTTCTCCTTCAGGGGCTCCAGCGCGCAGGCGATGGAATCCCTGTGCTCGCGCGGGATGTCCGCCGCCACGAAAAGCCGCAGCCTCTCAGCGCACATGCCCCACGTCCCCGTCACGCACGTACAAGAGGACCACGGTGAGGGCCACGGTCACCGCGAAGCGCCTCACCCTCTCGCGGTCTCCCGGCAGCCGGTATTTCCAGGTGAACTCCCTCTCCCCGTCGCAAAGCCCGAAGGCCACCGTGCCCGGCGGCTCGCTCTCCACCCCCTGCCCCGGTCCCGCCACCCCGCTCACGGCGACCCCCAGGTCGGTTCCCAGGCGCTCCCTGGCCCCGCGGGCCATGGCCGCAACCACCTCTTCGTTCACCGCGCCCCGGGAGCGCAGAAGATCGGGATCCACCCCCAGCAGCTCTTCCTTGGCCCGGTAATCGTAGGCGATGATGCCTCCCCTAAAATAGTCCGAACTGCCGGGTACCGAGGTGATCCTCTCCCCCAGCATGCCCCCGGTCAGGGACTCCGCCACCGCGAGGGTGAGCCCGCGCGCGCGCAACTCCCTGCCCAGGTTGCCCTCCAGGGTCTCCTCGCCCTGGGCCAGCACCCAGCCTCCCAGCCTCTCCCGGACGCGTCTCTCCGCCTCCGCCAGGAGGGAGAGGTCTTCCCGCGAGGTGAGCTTCACCTCTATCCTGCCGTCCGCCACGCGGAATGATGCCCCCACGCCCTCGATGCCGGAGAGGGCTTCCTTCACCTCTTCCCCCAGTTCGGACTCGGGCCGGGCGGCCACCAGCAATGACACGCTTCCCCCCCTCTCTCCCGGGGCGCGGGCGGAGACGCGCCCCACGAGCTCGTTCTCCACCATGTCCCGCATCTCGTGCGGCACGCCGGGCAGGAGCACCACCACTTTTCCCGCGTGTTCTATCCACTGCCCCGGCGCGGTGCCCAGCCTGGCTTCCAGGACCTCCGCTCCCTCCACCAGGTCGGCCTGTTTCAGGTTGCTGGGCGACATCTCCCTCCCCATGGCGCGGAAGAACCCCCTTAACCTCTCCTCGATGGAAGGGTCCCGTCGCAGGGCCAGCCCGAGGGCCTCGGCCACCGCTTCCCTGGTGAGGTCGTCGTCCGTGGGCCCCAGCCCGCCCGTCACCACCAGGAGGTCCGAGACGGCCAGCGCGTTCTCCAGGGCACTCTTGATGCTGCGCGCGTCGTCTCCCACCACCGCGCGCAGCACCACCTCCACGCCCAGGGAACGCAGCTTCTCGCCGATGAAGGTGGAGTTGTTTTCCTCGACCCTGCCGTCCAGGAGCTCGTCTCCCACCGCCAGGAGCGAACACGTCTTAATCTCGCGCATCTCCCGGTTCCGCCAGGTACCTGCTCGCCTTGCGCATATAATCGAGACCCGAGTACAGGGTGAGCGCCACCGCCAGCGCCACCGCCGCCTTCTCCAGCGTGGCGTACGGCTCCTCCTCCCTTTCCATGATCACCATGAGCAGCGCCAGGAGCTGAGAGTTGGTCTTCAGCTTTCCCCAGATGCTCGCCGGCACCGACGATCCCCTGCTCCCCGCATAGACGCGGAAGAGGGTCATCAGGGCCTCCCTGCCGATGATCAGGCCGGGGATCCATGCCGCCAGCCTCCCGCGCACCGCCAGCATCACGAAGGCGGTGGACAGGCAGACCTTGTCCGCCAGGGGATCGAGGAACTGGCCGAGCCTCGTCTCCTTGCCCTGCTTCCGGGCCAGGTGGCCGTCGAGGTAGTCGGTGGCCGCCGCCGCCAGTACCGCCGCCGCCGCCATGGCGTTCCTCCTGCGGTCGTCGTCTCTCAGGTAGACGGCGATCACCGGGGCGAGCAGCATGCGCGACACGCTGAGAGCGTTGGGGAGGTTCAAGTTGCTCGCCCGCCGCGGGACGTTCTCATCCCTTTTCTCCTGCGACCACGCCATGCAGGTCTATCCCTTCCGTGGAGACTATCCTCACCTTCCGGCAGGTCCCGGGCTGCACTCCCGGCGCATCGCGGATGAAGATGACCCCGTCGACCTCCGGCGCCTCCCTCCAGGACCTTCCCTCCCAGAAACCGGGAGCCTCGGGGCTCTTCCCCTCCACGAGGACGTCGAGTTCCCTGCCTACCAGCCCCGACGCCTTCTCCCGCATGATCTCCTCCTGGATCTCGGTGAGCTCCGCGATCCTGGAGCGGACGGTTTCCTTTCTCACCGAGACGGGCAGGGAAAACGCCGGCGTGCCTTCCTCACGAGAATACCCGAAGAGGGCAAGCCAGTCAAAACGCGCCTCACGCACGAAACGGCGCAGCCGCGCGTATGCCTCTCGACTCTCTCCCGGAAAACCCACCATGAGCGTGGCCCGCACCGCCACCTCGCCTAACCGCTCGCGGGCCCTCTCCAGGAGCTCCAGGTAGGAGCGCGCGTCGCCCCGCCTCCCCATGGCCCGCAGGACGCCTGCGTCCGCGTGCTGGAAGGGCAGGTCCAGGTAGCTGCACACGCGGGGGTCACGCATGGCCCTCATGACCTGGCCGTCCAACCCCTCGGGATGCATGTACATGACGCGGATGCGGAAGTCCCCCTCCAGGGCTGCCAGCTCCTCCAGGAGCCGGTGGAGCCGCGGCTTGCCGTAGATATCCCGGCCGTACCCGGTGGTGTCCTGGGCCACCAGCACCATCTCCCGCGCCCCGCGCGACGTGAAGAAAAGCGCCTCGTCGCGGATGTCCTCCACGGTCCTGGATCTCAACCGCCCCCTTATGGCGGGGATGGTACAGAAGGTACAGCGCCTCGAGCATCCCTCGGCGATCTTGATGTACACGAAGCCTCTTTCCAGGGTGCTCGAAATCCTCCGGTATGGGGTCAGCCCCGGACATGGGACATCCTCCCTCTCTCCCGCGCGCGCGGGAACACCCCTCCCGCCCGCCGCCTCCCACTCCGGAAGGGCGTCCTCCATTTCCCCGCCGAGATCCCCGGCCACGCATCTCTGCAGTATCTCCGCCACTTTCCGGTATCCCTCGAAGGGGAGGAAGACGTCCACCTCCGGCAACAGCTCCTCGAGGACCGCCACGCCGTAGCGCGCCACCATGCAGCCCGCCACCACCAGCCTGGCGCCGGTCTCCGCCTTCAGGTCCGCCAGCTCCAGCACCTCCTCCACCGTCTCCTCGAGTGCGGAAGCGATGAAGGAGCAGGTGTTCACCATGAGCACGCTGGCCTCGCGCGGATGCGACGCCCTCCTCCAGCCTGCCGCCGCCAGGCGCGTCTCCAAAAGGTCGGAATCCACCTCGTTCTTGGGACACCCCAGCGTAAGAAGGTGGTAACTGAGTCCGTGGACGTCCGAAAAAGGAGGGTTCTGCCGGTTCATCCCCGCTCCCCGTCGCGTGGAGCGTAGGCGCTGCCTATGTATCTCGCCTCGCGTCAGATCTTGATGGTCTTTATCTTCTCGGCCACGCCGCTCCCCACGTCCTTGCCCGAGAAGAAGGACACCGATTTCTCTATCTTCTCCGCCAGGGCGGGCAGTTGGTCCGCGGTGAGGTCGTCTGGGGTCGTCCCGATCAACTCGCAGTTTTTCTTCACCGTGGCCTTGGCGATGAAATCGCCCACTGCCGCCGAAAGGATCTTCTCCACCTCTTGCGCCAGCCTGTTAGCCACCGACACCTCCTGCCCCGATAGCCTTCCGGGTAGATTATAGCAGAGTATGCACATTCTGGTTAACAGCCGTTTTCGCCTCGGCCTCTCCCCGCCGTGACGGCACCGCGGCGGATGCGCATCGTCCTCTCCCCCGCATATCGGGACCATGCGCCATGGGGCCACATTCCCCGGTGCGTGCGCCCGCCCTCCGCGCCGCGTGCAGGGGCCGCCTCATGGTGATGCACTTCCGCGCCCTACGCCCCTCCCTCCCCATCCCCCTGCCGCCGTTTCCTCTCCTCCAGTTCCTCGACGGTCATGAGTACCGCCCTGGGCTTGCTCCCCTCGTAACCCCCTACCACGCCGATCTCCTCCATGAGGTCCACGAGCCTCGCCGCGCGCGCGTATCCCACGCGCAGCTTCCTCTGCAGCAGCGAAGCCGAGGCCACGCCCGACCTCACCACGATCTCGATGGCCTCCTCCAGGAGCTCGTCCTCGCGGGCCTGTTCCTTTCTCTCGCCCGTCGCCTCCTCCATGATCTCCTCGCGGTACTCCGCCTGCTTCTGGCGTTTCACGTAAGCGACCACGGCGGTTATCTCTCTCTCCGAGACATAGGAACCCTGCACCCTCATGGGTTTGGAGCTCCCCGCGGGCAGGAAGAGCATGTCGCCGTGCCCCACCAGTTTCTCCGCCCCGCCGGTGTCCAGGATCACCCGCGAGTCCGCCTGGCTGGCCACGGTGAAGGCGATGCGGGAGGGCATGTTCGCCTTGATGAGCCCGGTCACCACGTCCACGGACGGCCTCTGCGTGGCCACCACCAGGTGTATGCCCACCGCGCGAGCCATCTGGGCGATCCTGGCGATGGAGTCCTCCACCTCTGAGGGGGCCACCATCATGAGGTCCGCGAGCTCGTCGATGACCACCAGGATGTAATAGAGGTCCGGAAAGGCCCTCTCCCCGCGCTCGTCCTTCTCCTTCTCCAGCCCCTCCTTGAGGGCCGAACGGTAGGCCTGGATGTTCTTCACCCCGGCCCGGGAGAGCACCTGGTAGCGCAGCTCCATCTCCCGCACCACCCAGGCCAGGGCCGCCGACGCCTTCTTGGGATCGGTGATGACCGGCGCCAGCAGGTGAGGTATGCCGTTGAAATGCGAGAGTTCCACGTACTTGGGGTCTATCATCATCATGCGCACCTCGCTCGGCGGCGACGCCATGAGCACGGAGGCGATCATGGCGTTGATGCAACAGCTCTTGCCCGTGCCCGTGGCCCCGGCGAGCAGGAGGTGCGGCATATCACGCAGGTCGACGACGACGGGCTGGCCGGAGACGTCCATGCCCAGCCCCACCTTTAGGGGGGACCGGGAGCGGCGGGCCTGCGGCGTGCTCAGGATGTCTCCCAGGGTGACCAGGTCCCTCTCGCGATTGGGGATCTCGATGCCGATGGCCGACTTGCCGGGAATGGGGGTTATGATCCTGATGTCCGGGGAGGCCAGGGCGTAGGCGATGTCGTCGCTCAGGCTGAGCACGCGGTTCACCTTCACGCCGGAACCCAGCTCCACCTCGAACCTGGAGACGGTGGGACCCCGCGTCACCGTGGTCACCGCGGCGTCCACTCCGAAATCTCGCAGCGTCTTCTCCAGCACTGCGATGCTCTCGTTCACGCTGCGGCGGGAAAGGGAGCTGCGTTCCCCCGACCTCGCCAGCAGCTCCAGGGGCGGGAGGCGGTAGGACCTGGAGGCCTCCACGGGGACCTCGATGGCCATCTGGCCCCCTTCCTCCACCGTTACTGCGGCGGCGGAATCATCGGTGGCTGCCTCCGGGGGCCTTGGCGGTATGGGGGTCAACGCCGGTACCGCCTCCCTCTCCCCGGCCGCCGCCGTTTCCACGCCCTTCGTCTTCGGCCTCGCCTTCCTCTCCCTCTCCTCTCCGCTCCTCGTCCCGGCCGCGGCGGCACCGGCGGCCCTCCGCTGCGCGCGCTCCCTCTTCCTCTTCTCCACCCTCTCCTGGAAATACTTGGATATGGTCAGGCCGGTGAGCAGCAGGAAACCTACCAGGAACATCGCCGTCAGCAGCACGTAGGCTCCCGCCCTGCTGAAGAGCTTCACCAGCGGCCACGCCACCACCGCCCCCATGAGGCCGCCTCCCTTCTCCAGGCTCTCGCGGGTGAACATGGCCTCCACGCTTCCCGCTCGCAGGTGCAGCAGGGCGCATGCCGCCATCACCATGATGACCATGCCCGCAAGCTCCACCCAGGTGATGCGCCAGCGGCCTTCCTCGGCCATCTCCCCTATCCTCCCCAGCAGCAGCGCCAGTCCCAGTACCGGGGAAACGAAGGGGAGCACGAAACGCACTCTACCCATGAGGTAGGAGAAGAAGAGGTCCAGCCCGCGTCCCACCGGCCCCAGCGCCTCGAGGAAAAAGGCGAGGAAGAAAAGGACGCCGAGGGTGATGATGGCGACGCCGTAGATCTCCCTGAGGTTTCTCGGAAGCCCCTTCTCGCCGGAACGGCCCCGTTTGCCGCCCGAGCCCTTCGCGGCCCCAGAGGCCTTCTTCCCCGCTCCGCCGCTCTTTCCCGACGGTCTACTTCTCTTTACGCCGCCTTTCGCGGTCATCGCCTGGCGCCGTCCTTTCCCCTGTAGTTATTCCATCCGTCCTCGTCCTCGTCTCGCCCGCGCGACCTCCCAGGGATCCGCACCGCGTTATGACGCATCTCGTGCCGGCCCCGCCGCGTACGGGGCCGGCTCCCCTTCCTCGCTCCGCGCGGACGCGTCCCGGTTTCCTACCACGATAACTTCAACGCCGCGGCGATCTTCACCTTCGTATGGAGGTGCGTGCAGTGCGACCGCGGCGGCCGCCGCGGACCTCCGTGCAGGGGTTGCCGCGGCCTGGAGGAGCACGATGTGCACGTCGGAGCGGTAGCTGTCACAGGCCCATGAGCCTGTCGAGTCCCAGCACCAGGCCCCGGAACTCACGGATGCGGCGCAGGGCCAGTATCACCCCGGGCATGAAAGAGGAGCGGTCGTACGAGTCGTGGCGTATGGTCAGGGTCTGCCCCTGGCTCCCGAAGATCACTTCCTGGTGCGCAACCAGTCCCGGGAGGCGCACGGAATGCACGCGTATTCCGTTGATCTCCAGGCCACGCGCGCCCCCGTCGGCGACCGCACGGGTCTCCGCATCCCCGCCTTCGCCCACCAGGCGCGCGGTCAGGCGTGCCGTTCCCGAGGGGGCGTCCAGCTTCGCGGCATGGTGGAGCTCGACGATCTCGCACGCCTCCATGAAACGGCTGGCCCGGCGGGCGAGATCCATCATCAGCACCGCCCCCACGGCGAAGTTCGGGGCCACCAGGCACGCGACCCCCTTTCCCTCCGCCTCCCTTGCGAACCCCTCCAGGTCCTCCTCGGACAAGCCCGTCGTTCCCACCACGCAATGGATCCCCTGCGAGAGGGCGTAGGCCACATTCTCCCTGGCCGCCTCGGCGAGGGAGAAATCCACCACCGCCTCCACGCCGTTCTTCACCAGCTCCCTTGGATCCGCGGTTACCATCAATTCCCCCGGGAGGCCGGGCACCATCTCCGCTAGTCGCCTCCCCTCCCACGCCGGGTCAACGGCGCATACGAGCTCCAGGTCCGGCTCCGCGGACACCGCCCGGCAGACCTCCCTGCCCATACGTCCGCCAGCTCCGCAAACGCCTACCCTCATCGCGGTCCCCCTTCCATCTCGTCTCACCCGCCGGCCGCCTCTGCCCCTCGACGCCGCCCCGCTGCCGCGCGGCGCCTGCGACCCCGGCACGGTCGTGGGCCTCCCGGGGTTTCGCGCCCTCACGGCCCGCCGGGGTGCCTCACAGCTGCGGGGCCATGGATATCATCACCACGGGGCGGCGCCGGATTGAAGAGTACGTTTTTCGCCTGTCCGCCGTCTCGCACCGGCCCCGGTCCGGACGGCGGGGAACGAGCGCCTCCCTGACCTTCAGAAAAGGTGTCCTTGCAACTCCCTGTCGCCCAGGGGGCCGATGACCGTGGCCACCATCTTCCTGGATCCGAAGAGCTCCCTGGCCAGTCTCAAGACGTCGTCGCCGGTGACGGCGTCGATGCGAGCCAGGAGGTCGTCCAGGCCCAGGATCTCTCCGCCGCATACCTCGGCCTTGCCGATCCTGGTCATGCGGCTGCCGCTGTCCTCCAGGCTGAGCACTAGGTTGCCCTTGATATGGTCCTTGGAGCGGTTCAGCTCCTCCTCGCTCACGCCCTTCTCGGTGAGGTGGGCTATCTCCTCTTTTATCAGCTCCAGTACCGCGGACACGTTTTCGGGGCTGGTCCCGGCATATACCGCCACCAGGCCCGTCTCCACGTACATGGAATGATAGGAGAAGATGGAGTAGACGAGGGCCCTTTCCTCCCTGATCTTCTGGAAGAGCCGGGAGCTCATCCCCCCTCCGAGGATGTTGTCCAGCACCGCGAGAGCGAAGCGGGAGGGGTGCTGACGGGGAAGCCCCTGGGTGCCGATGACGATGTGCGCCTGCTCGGTGGGACGGTCGTAGACCACGGTGTGAGGACGTATCTCGGGCACGAAGGGGTGGCGGGAGGGACAGCCGTCGCCGCCCTCGCAGTCCACCAGTCGGTCCACCAACTCCACCACCCTCTCATGTTCCACGTTGCCCGCCGCCGCCACCACGATATTGCAGGGAAGGTAGTGAGCGCGGTAATACTCCGTTATCTCCTCGCTCCCCAGGGTGCGGATCACGTTCTGGCTGCCGAGCACGCTCTGCCCCAGGGGATGGGACTCCCAGAGGGCGGAGACGAAGAGGTCGTGGATGATGTCGTCCGGGGAGTCCTCGTGCATGGCGATCTCCTCCAGGATGACCCGCCTCTCCGCGTCGACGTCCTGGGGGCGCATGAGGGAACGGAGGAGCATGTCCGTCATCACCTCGAAGGCGTGGTCGAGCTTCTCGTCCAGCACCTTGGAATAGAAGCAGGTGTATTCCTTGGCGGAGAAGGCGTTGAGCTCCCCGCCCATGGCGTCGAACTCCTCTGCGATCCGCCGCGCGGTGCGGCGCGCCGTGCCCTTGAAGAGAAGGTGTTCTATGAAGTGGCTGATGCCCGAGAGCTCGCGCGGTTCGTCGCGGGATCCCACCCCTACCCAGAAACCCGTGGTCACGCTGCGCAGGCTGGGCATCCTTTCCGTGAGGATGCGGATGCCGTTCTCGTTCCGCGTGATCCGTAAGTCCTTCTCGCGCATCTGAGGCGGGCCCGCTCCCGATCGCTCAGTCACGCCGCTGGCGCATCTGGTCGCCCCGGCCCCGGTCCCTTTCGCCCTGCCTGCCCTGCTGGCCCGAGGAGTTCCTCGGCTGCTGCCTGGAGTTCCGGCGCTGCTCGCCGCCGCGCGCTTCGCCCCTACGCTCCTCGCGCGGTGGGGCCGCCTCCGCGATATGCTCGGGAACCTCGATATCCAGAGCCTTCAGGTTCACCCTTCCCAGTTTGTCTATCTCCGTCACCTCCACCTTCACGCGGTCTCCCACGTTGATCACGTCCTCGACCCGCGGTATGTGGCGGTCGGATAGTCTGGAAATATGTACCAGACCCTCCTTCCCCGGCAGGTATTCCACGAAGGCGCCGAAGCTGGTGGTACGGGTGACCGTGCCCTCGAACTGCTCCCCAGGACGCGCCTCCCGGATGATCTGCTCCACCATGAGTCGCGCGCCCTGAGCGCTCGCCAGGTCCTTGGCGGTGATGAACACCCTTCCGTCGTCCTCGATGTCCAGCTCCACGTCGTGCTCGGCGACGATGCGGTGGATGACCTTGCCGCCCGGGCCGATGACCTCGCGTATCTTGTCCACCGGCACCTCGAAGGTCACCACGCGCGGCGCGTAGGGAGAGAGCTCCTTACGCGGCTCGGGGATGGCCTCACGTATCTTGCGCAGGACGTACAGCCGCGCCTCGCGCGCCTGTTCGAGGGCACGCTGCATGGTCTCCACGGTGATGCCGCGGATCTTCATGTCCATCTGCAGGGCGGTGACCCCCTCGTCGGTGCCCGCCACCTTGAAGTCCATGTCGCCGTACTTGTCCTCGAAGCCCTGGATGTCGGTGAGGACCGCCACGCGGTCGTCCTCCTTGATCAGCCCCATGGCGATGCCCGCTACCGCCTTGTTCTCCTTCAGCGGCACCCCGGCATCCATGAGGGCCAGGCTCGAGGCGCACACCGAGGCCATGGAGGTGGACCCGTTGGAGGAGAGCACCTCCGACACCAGGCGTATGGTATAAGGAAAACGGTCCTCGTCCGGTATCAGGGTGACCAGCGCCCTCTCCGCCAGAGCCCCATGCCCGATCTCCCGGCGGCGCGGCCCACGCAGGATGCCCGTCTCCCCCACGGAGAAGGGCGGGAAGTTATAGTGATGGAGAAACCTCTTGCTCTCCTCGGGAGAGAGGTCATCGATCCTCTGCATGTCGCTTATGGGCCCCAGGGTCAGCAGGGTGAGCACCTGGGTCAGTCCGCGCTTGAAGAGGCCGGAGCCGTGGGTGCGGGAGACCAGCCCCACCTCGCAGGTTATGGGGCGGATGTCCTCGGGACGCCGGCCGTCGATGCGCGTCTCCTCCTCCACCACCAGGCGCCGCATGGACCTGCCCACCAGCTCGTCGAAATAGGCCTTGGCGCCCTCCAGCAGCTCCTCCGGCACCCCCTCCATCTCCGCGGGGAGGAGTATCTCGTTGAGGAGGTTCTCCAGGGTGCGGTCCCTCTCCGTCTTCTCGAGCTGGTTGCCGGCGATCTCGCGCACCGTCTGCTCCACCCGCCTCTGCATGTCGGGGAAGCGTGCGACCACCGCCTCGAAGTCGTGGGTCTTCAGGCTCACGCTGCGCTTGGGCTTGCCGATCTCGCCGGCCATCTGCTGCTGGATGCGGATCATCTCCCTTATGCCCTGTCTGGAGTACTCCAGGGCGTCGACGATCTCCTCCTCGGGGACCTGGGAGGCGCCCGCCTCCACCATGATCACGTCCACCTCGTTGCTCTCGGGGTTGAGGACCCCCGCCACCACCAGGTCGAGCCTGCTGTCCTCGAGCTCCTGCAGGGTGGGGTTGATCACCAGCCCGCTTGGGAGGAGCCCCACCCTCACGGCGCCGATGGGGCCGTTGAAGGGTATGTCGGATATGCACAGGGCGGCGGAGGCCCCGTTGATGGCCAGCACGTCGGGGGGGTTGGTCTGGTCCACGGAGAGGATGGTCGCTATCACCTGCACCTCTATGCGCATCCCCTCGGGAAAACTGGGCCGGAGGGGACGGTCGATCAGCCTTGCGGTGAGGATAGACTTCTCGGACGGCCTTCCCTCGCGGCGGAAGAAACCGCCGGGGATCTTGCCCGCCGCGTACATCCTCTCCTCCACGTCCACCACCAGGGGGAAGAAGTCGCGGTCCACCTCGTGCTTGGAGCCCATGGCCGTGACCAGGATGTCGGTGCCGCCGCAGGATATCAACACCGCCCCGTCAGCCAGCAGGGCAAGCTTTCCTATCTCGAATTCTATGGTCTTGCCGAATACGTCGACCGAGTATTTTTTCGTCTCTTCGGTCATCTCCTATCTCATCTCCATTCTCGTTCATATGCGCCGGGCTCTCCGGCTCCAGGTCTTTACTCAGCGCCGCAGTCCCAGCCTCTCGATGAGCTCGCGGTAGCGCTCCACGTCCTTTTCCTTAAGATAGTTGAGGAGCCTTCTTCTCTTGCCCACCATCTTCAGGAGTCCGCGTCGCGAATGGTGGTCCTTCTTGTGCACCTTGAGGTGCTCGGTGAGGTCCTCGATGCGTTTGGTGAGGATGGCTATCTGGACTTCCGCGGATCCGGTATCCTTCTCGTGGGCCCGGTATTCCTCGATGATCTCGAGCTTGCGCTCACTGCTAAGGGGCATGCCTTTTCACCTCCTTCATCCCCTTAAGCCCAAGAAAGGAGACGGCACCCTCCTATCCTAGGCCTAGGTTAAGGCGGCCTCGACCGCCATTCGTCGCCCGCGCCGCATCTGCGGGCTCGGTGAAGATGATAACACATGAAACCCCTGGGGGTAAAATGGCCGCCGCCACGGGGAAGCGGCAGCCGGGGCGAGGCTCCGGCGAGGGGCGCGGCGCGCGCCCTCTCCTCACCTCACTCCAGGGCGGCCCTGACGTCGCGGGCGATCTGCTCCGCGAGGGCTCCCGCATCCGGGAAGACCATGTCTCCCCGCAGGCGGCGCTTGAAGGACACCCCCAGGTAGCGGTCGTAGAGGTCCTCCTCCCAGCCGGGGATATGTACCTCGATACGCCTTTTCACCAACCCCCCGTGCACGAAGGTCCTGGCCTCGCCCACGTAGGTGACCGCAGGATAGGAACGGTGCTCGAGGTGCGCCTCTCCGGCGTACACGCCGTTCGCGGGAATGCAGCGATTGTCGTGCACCTCTAGGTTCGCGGTGGGAAAACCCAGCTCCCGCCCTCGGGAATCGCCGTGTATCACCACTCCTTCGATCATGTAATCCCACCCTAGGCGGCGGTTCGCGCCCTCGACGTCCCCTCTCTCCACCATCCCCCTGATCACGGTGCTGGAGATCACCTCGCCGTTGCCCCGCAGGAGAGGCACCGCGACCACCGCCATCCCGTGCCGGGAACCGGCCTCCGCCATGAAGCGCGTATCGCCCTCTCCCCCGCGGCCGAAGCGGAAGTTCTCGCCCAGCACCACCTCCACCGCCCTCAGGCGGCCCACCAGGTAATCCTCCACGAAGGTCCTGGCGGATATGCGCGAGAAAGCCTCGTCGAAATGGACCATCAGCACCACGTCCACGTCCATCTCCTCCAGCAGGCGAAGCTTCTGGGCGCTGGAGGAGAGCAGCCTGGGGTGCTCGCCCGGCCTGAGCACCTCCAGGGGATGGCGGTCGAAGGTGAACACCACGCACCGCAGGCCGAGCCGGCGGGCTTTCTGGTGCGCTATGGAGATGATGCGCCGGTGACCGAGGTGGACGCCGTCGAACATCCCCACCGTCACCACCGTCTCGCCGAGGTCGTCGGGCAGGGCTTCGAGCCCCGGGATTACCTCCATGCGCCATTCACCTCGCGACCTTATCGTCCCTCGCCGGAAAGGGCTCTGGGGCGGCGCCCCCGGACCCCGCCGCGGAAAGCGCGGAACGTCCTTATTTTGTACAGGTCGGGGAGCGGTATTTCAACCCGCTCCATCCCCACGCCTCCTCTCTCCCACCACGCGGCGAGGGAGTGACAGGAAGGGCCTCGGGCGCGAGACCTCGTGCACCGCCAGCAGGGCACCCCCTCCCATTACCGCCACCAGGTCTCCTCCACCCAGACCCTCGTCCCGGCGCAGCAGTATGTCCTCGTCGACGGCGGAGCCGTTGAGCACCGGTTCAACACCGGAGGGCGTCACCTCCACCATCCCCATGCCCTCCAGGGCCCTGTGCATGGGCATGATGAGGGCCTCGCCCGCCTCGCTGCGCCTCCTGACCTCCTCCAGGGTAAGAGCCTCCTCCACCCTGAAAGGTCCCGATGCCTCGCGGCGCAGCCGCGACAGGGTGCCGCCGCAGGAGAGCATGGCCCCTATCCTGGCCGCCAGCTCCCGCACGTAGGTACCCGGCGAGCACTCCACCACGAAATCCGCCTCCGCCTTGTCTCCGACGCGGCGGAATTCGGTCATCTCCATGCGGTATACCCTCACCCTACGGCTCTCCAGGTTCACCGCCTCTCCCCTGCGCGCGTAGCGGTAGGCGGGTTTGCCGCGGTGCTTCACCGCAGAGTAGATGGGAGGTGTCTGCTCCAGGTCTCCCACCAGCGCCGACATCGCCTCCGCCACCTCCTCCGCGCTTCCCGTGAAACCCCTTTCGCTGACCGTTTTTCCCTCCAGGTCCATGGTCTCCGTCTCCATCCCCAGAAGGACGCGGGCCGAATAGACCTTCGGATCCCCGGGAACATAGGGTGCCAGCCGTGTGGCCCGGCCCACGAGCATGACCAGCAGGCCGGTGGCCATGGGATCCAGGGTTCCCGCATGCCCCACCCTGACACCGCCGAGGATGCCCCGCAGCGCGCTCACCACGTCGTGGGAAGTGGGACCCTGCGGTTTGTCGACGAGCAGGACGCCGTGAGGGGAGAGGTCACGCATGGCGGCTCCGCAACGCCTCCACGAGCTCGTCGATGCTGCTCTCCAAGTCCCCGTGAAAGGTGTACCCCGCGGCCATGGCGTGCCCTCCCCCTCCCATGTCCCTGGCGATGGGGCCGACCTCGAACCCGTCTCCGGAACGCAGGCTCACCCGCACCGACCCGTCGGCCAGCTCCTTGAAGAGGGCCACCACCCCCGCCCCCCTGACACGCCGCAGGTGGTCGATGAGGTCCTCCGTCTCCGCGAGCGTCGCGCCCGTCTCCTCCAGGTCCGCCTGGGTGATGTAGCTGAAGACCAGGGCGAGGTCCTCGAGCCTCCGGGCGCGGTGCAGCGCGATGCCCAGCAGGCGCGCATACTGTAGGGACTGTGACTCGTAGATCTCCCTCGCCACCTTGTGTATATCCGCACCCGCCTCCGCCATCCTCGCCGCTAGGCGGAATGCCTCCGGGGTAGTGTTGCGGTGCTGGAACCTCCCGGTGTCCGTCACCAGGCCCGCGTATAGGCAGGTCGCCGAGGATGCGTCGAGGGGCCAGGATGCCGCCTCCGCCACCCTGTACACCAGCTCCGCGGTGGAGGATGCCGCAGGGTCCACGTAGTTCACGTCGGCGAAAAGGGAGTTGTCCTCGTGGTGGTCGACGTTCACCGTGAGGGAGGCGTTGCGGAAGGCCCTCTCAAGGGGCTCCAGGCGCGAGAGGTTGCTGCAGTCCAGGGCGAGGAAGAGGTCGCAGCTCTCCGGGAGCTGCTCCGGTGACACCAAGTCCTCCCGCCCGGGCAGGAAAGCGTACTGTGGAGGATATTTCCAGGGCTCCGGCAGGCAGGAGTACACCCTCTTCCCCTCGCCCGTGAGGAAGATGGTCACCGCCAGCAGGGAGCCCACCCCGTCGCCGTCGGGGTTGACGTGGGAGGTGGCGATCACCGTTCCGGCCCGGCGCAGGGCCGCCGCCACTTCTTGCGCCCCGCTCATCCCTCGTCCTCCAGGCGGTTGAGGATACCCTGTACCCTTTCGCTCACCTCCGCCCCGCGGTCCAGCAGGATCCTCAGCTCCGGGGTGTAGCGCATGCGCACCCTGCGCCCCAGCTCGCGGCGCATGAACCCCTTCGCCCTCTTCATGGCCTGCATGCATTCCTCGACCTCTTCCTCCGTCCCCAGCACGCTGAGCCACACCTTCGCCTGCCGGAGGTCGGGGCTCACCTCCACCCTGGTAACGGTGACGAAGCCGACGCGCGGGTCCTTCATCTTCTCCTGCAGGACCTCGCCGAGGGCCTCTCTGCAGGCCTCGTTGACCCTCTTCAGGCGGTCGGGAATCATCTCTCGTCCCTCGCTCGCGGTCGCCGTGGCCTCAGGGCTTGAATATGAAGAGGGGGGACTCCAGGACCTCCGCCTTGTCCATGGCCCTCACGCTGCGTTCTACGTGGCCGAGCGTCTCGCGCACCGCGCTCTCGCTGTTGCTCACGCAGGCAACCCCTATGGTACAGACCTGCCAGAGGTCCTGCTTGTCCACCTCCGCCACGCAGACGTTGAAGCGGTGGCGGGTGCGGTCGATTATGGACTTGATCACCTGCCGCTTTTCCTTGAGCGTCCTGCACTGGGGCATGTAGAGCTCCATCCTGAGCGCGCCGACGAACATGGCGACCCCCTCAGGATTCGGCCCCCGTCTCGCCTCTGGGGACCTCCCGCATCTCCACCACCTCGATGACGTCTCCTTCCTTGATGTCCTGGAAGTTCTCCAGGCCAACGCCGCATTCGTAACCCGCGGAGACGGAGCGCACGTCGTCCTTGAAGCGGCGCAGGGAGGCGATGCCTCCCTCGTAGATTATGGAGCCGTCCCTCACCAGCCTCACGCGCGAGTTCCTGGTGATCTCCCCCTGCTTTACGTAGGCTCCGGCGATGGCTCCCTGGCGCGGTACGCGGAAGACCGCCCTCACCTCCAGCTCGCCCACCTTCTCTTCCTCGTAAACGGGCTTGAGCATTCCCACCAGGGCCGCCTCCAGGTCTTCCAGGAGCTGGTAGATCACGCGGTAGGTCCTTATCTCCACCTTTTCCCGCGCCGCCAGCTCCTGGGCCTTGGAATCCGGCCTCACGTTGAAACCTATCACCACCGCCTCGGAGGCCCTGGCCAGCATGACGTCGTTCTCGGTTATGGCCCCCACCCCAGCGTGGATGACGTTCACCGCGATATCGCCCACCTTTATCTTGGCTATGGAGTCGCGCACCGCCTCCACCGAGCCCTGGGTATCGCCGCGGATGATGAGGTTGAACTCCTGCGTCTCGCCCTCCTGGATGCGCTGGAAGAGCTCCTCGAGGGAGAAACTGCGTACCACCTTGCGGTCCTCCTCCGCCCTCTCCCTGGCCGTCCTCGCCTCCACCAGGGCGCGCGCCCTCTTCTCGTCCTCCACCACCGCGAATTCCTCGCCTGCCTCGGGCACGGCGTTGAGGCCCATGACCTCGGCGGGGATGGACGGTCCGGCGGCCTCGATGCTCCTCCCCCTGTCGTCCATGAGGGCCCGGGCCTTCCCGTATGCCTTGCCCGCCACCAGCACGTCTCCGCGCCTCAGAGTCCCCCTCTTCACCAGTACCGTGGCCACCGGGCCCCTGCCCTTGTCCAGCCTCGCCTCGATGACCACCCCGCTGGCCGGGGCGTCTGGGTTGGCGCGCAGGTCGTTTATCTCCGCCAGGAGGAGGATCATCTCCAGCAGTTGGTCAAGGTTGGTGCCCTCTCTGGCGGAAACGTCCACGAAGACGGTGTCCCCTCCCCATTCCTCCGGGAGGAGGTTGAACTCGGTGAGCTGTTGCCTGACCCGGGTGGGGTTGGCGTCGGGCTTGTCTATCTTGTTCACGGCCACCAGGATCGGTACCTCCGCCGCTTTGGCGTGGTCTATGGCCTCCACGGTCTGGGGCATCACCCCGTCATCGGCCGCCACCACCAGCACCGCTATGTCGGTGACCTGCGCTCCCCGAGCGCGCATGGCGGTGAAGGACTCGTGTCCTGGGGTATCGATGAAGGTGATGGTGCCCCCGGCGTGTTCCACCACCGAGGCCCCGATGTGCTGGGTGATTCCTCCCATCTCCTGCTCGGTGACCCTGGTGTTCCTGATGGCGTCGAGCAGCGAGGTCTTGCCGTGGTCCACGTGCCCCATGACCGTGACCACGGGAGGCCTGGGGAGCAGGGATTCCGGCGCGTCCTCGACCTCCGGCAGCCCCTCAGGAGCGCGGGACTTTATGTCCAGCTCTATGCCCAGCTCCTCGGCCAGGAGCGCGAGGGCGTCATCGGAGATGGGCTGGTCGATACCGGCCGGCTCCCCCAGCCCCAGGAGCATGGACATCACCTGGGAGGGCTTTCTCCCCACTCTCTGGGCGAAATCGCGCACCGTGATCCCCGAGGGCACGCGCAGCTTCTTCTTCATGGGCTTGGTGCCGGGTTCCCGCGGCGCCGCCTGCCTCCCGGCGCCCTTTACGGGATGCTCCCTCTTCTCCACGGCACGACGTTCCGGCGGCCTTGCCGGCCTGGCGTGCGGCCTGGGCCGCGTCTCCGGCTGCGGCCGGGCTTCCTTTTCGCGGGGCGAGGGCTTCTCCCCGGTCCGACCCGTCCCGGCTGCCGGCCGCGGGGCCGCCCTCTCGACAGCCGACGCCGCCGCCGGGCCGGCCTTCTTGCCCGTCTCATGCTTCCCGGGCTCCTCGGCCTTTTTCTCCCCTGCCGGCGCGCCGCCCCGCTCCTTCTCGGCTCCACGGGCCTTCGTCTCCTCCGCGGGTCTCTCCTTCGCCGGCCTCGAGGGCCTGGCCGCAGCCTTCTTCTCCATGCCCTTCACGGCGTCCGCCTTCTTCTCCTCCCCGCCTGCCCGCAGCTTCTTCCTGAGCTTCTCCTCCGTCGCCTCGTCCACGGCAGCAAGGGCGTTCTGGATGTTCGCGCCCATGGCGTGCAGGGCTTCCAGCAGCTGCTTGCTGGTCATGCCCAGTTCCTTGGCCAGTTGATGAACCCTCTTTCCCGCCATTACTTCTCCCCGCGCTCGATCCGCCTCGCTCCTACAGGCTACATCAGATCATATTCCCGTTACCTGCCGGCGCATCATGCCTCTTCTCCACGGTCCTCCTCCGCCTCCGGCGCCGTTTCCTCTCCCTCGAGGGCGGGCGTTGAACGGTCCGCCCCCTCCTCTTCCGCGCGCCCTGTCGCGGAGTCCGCTTCCGCGCCCTCCTCCATCTCTCCGTATTCATCCCCGAGGAAGGCCTCTCCTTCCTCTCCCGCCTCGGCGGTAAAGCCCTCGTGCTCCTCCCGCAGCTGCGACTCGCTGCGGATGTCGATCCTCAATCCCGTGAGCTTGGCGGCCAGCCTGGCGTTTTGCCCCTCCTTGCCGATGGCCAGGGAGAGCTGGCTGTCCGGCACCACCACCTCCGCCAGCTCCTCCTCGGGGTAGACCCTTACCTCCTTCACCTTCGCGGGGCTGAGGGAGTTGGACACGAACTCCGCCGGGTCCTCCTTCCAGGGGACGATATCCACCTTCTCTCCCCGCAGCTCGTTCACCACCATGCGCACCCTGGAACCTCGCGCGCCCACGCAGGCCCCCACGGGATCCACGTTGCGGTCGTGGGACACTACCGCGATCTTGGAGCGGTGTCCCGGCTCCCTGGCCACCGCCTTAATCTCCACGTATCCCTCCGCGATCTCCGGCACCTCCAGCTCGAAGAGCCTCTTCAGCAGGCCGGGATGGGTGCGGGAGACCACGATCTGCGGGCCCTTGCTGGACTTGCGAACCTCCACGATATAGACCTTGATGCGCGTGCCGTGCCGGTACCGCTCGCCCGGCATCTGCTCCGATACGGGGAGGATGGCCTCCACCTTCCCCAGGTCCACCAGGGTATAGCGGGAATCGGACTGCTGCACGATGCCGGTGACGATGTCCCCCGCCTTCTCGTGGTATTCGTCGAACATGAGGTCCCGCTCCGCCTCGCGTATGCGCTGCAGGATCACCTGCTTGGCGGTCTGGGCGGCTATGCGCCCGAAGTTGCGCGGCGTGACCTCCTCCTCCCTGACCTCTCCCGTCTCCGCGTCGGCCACCTCGGCGTAGACGTGGATGGAGCCGGTCTCGCGGTTGACCTCCACCCTGGCCTCTTCCTCGGTGGTGTAGTTCTTCTTATAGGCGGAGAGCAGGGCGGCCTCCAGGGCTTGGATGATGGTCTCGGCATCGATGCCCTTCTCGCGCTCTATCTGTCTCAGTGCCTCAAGCCAGTCCAGGTTCAAGGACCCATCCTCCTCGTGATCGCCCGCCCACCTCTACCACGGAGACTCGAAATAGAGGCTGGTCTTCTTCAGGGCCTGGTAGGGAAAGGAGATCTCCTCTCCGTCCACCACCACCGCGATTCCCTCCTCGTCGGCGTGCTTGAGGAGACCCCTTATCTTCTGCCTTCCCTCGAAGGCCTGGCGCAGCACGATCTCCACCTCGCGTCCGGTAAAGCAGCGGAATTCCCGCGGCTTGCGCAGGACGCGCTGTAGCCCCGGCGACTCCACCTCGAGCAGATAGCTCTCGCTGATCACGTCCTCGACATCGAGGTGCCGGCTTATCTCCTCGCTTATCTCCGCACAGGTGTCCACGTCGATGCCCCCCTCTCGGTCGAGGCATACCGTGACCACCAGCTTCCTTCCCCGGCGCTCCACGTCCACGGACACCAGGGAGAGGCCGGCATCGTCGGTGATGGGCTCGATGAGCGCCTCCAGCCTCTGCTCCACGTCCCTGAGCGCGCCGCCGTGCATATGATCACCCCGCATCAAATAAAAAGTGGGCGCTCGCCCACTCGGCTCCCGGATTACGTACTTATAGAGGGATTATAGCACAGCCGTTTTCCGGCAGGCAAATATGCGCCGGACCCACAAAACCCGTCCTATCAGGCTTTTTCCTCTCTTTCCCCGCCCGCCCGATCCCCCTTCCTCCTCGCCGCCGAGACGCCTTCCCTCCCTTCCGCGGACTCCGCCTCCCCCCCTTTTCCGCGCGCCCCGCGCCGCGAGTCTCCGCGCCTTTAGGCCCAACTACCACACCGGACCCCGCGCGCATATAATATATAAGCGTTATCGCCGGGACGAGGAAAGGAACGGGATTCCGCATGGACAAGTACGAGATAGGAAAGATACGCAACGTGGCCCTTTTCGGTCATGGTGACGCGGGCAAGACATCCGTCGCCGAGGCGATGCTCTTCAACGCGGGCGCCGTCAAGCGCCTGGGACGCGTGGACGAGAGGAACACCGCCAGCGACTTCGACCCCGACGAGCAGAAGCGGGGCATCTCGGTGAAGGCCACCCCTCTCGCCTTCGAGTGGAAGGGCCACAAGATAAACCTTATCGACACCCCGGGCTTCGCGGACTTCATCGGCGAGGTCATCTCCGTGCTGCGGGTCATCGACGGCGCCGTCTTCGTCATCTCCGCCGTGGCCGGGGTGGAGGTGCAGACGGAGATCATCTGGAAGATGGCCGACGACTACGGCTATCCGCGCATCGTCTTCGTGAACAAGATGGACCGCGAGAACGCGAGCTTCCAGCGCTGCCTGGACCAGCTGACGCAGATCTACGGTTCGCGCATCGTGCCCTTCCAGCTACCCATCGGCGAGGAACACTCCTTCCGGGGGGTGGTGGACCTCATCTCCTCCAAGGCCTACCTCTACGAAGAGGGGGGCAAGGCCTCGGAGACGGAGATCCCATCCGAGATGGAATCCCTGGTCATGGAGGCGAGGGAGAAGATCATCGAGGGGGCGGCGGAGGCCAGCGACGAGCTCATGGAGCGTTACCTCGAGGGGGAGGAGCTCGAGGAATCCGAGGTGCTCTCGGCCCTGCTCAAGGGGGTCTCAGAGGGAGCCATCGTCCCGGTGCTCTGCGGGAGCGCCACCCAGAACATCGGCGTGGACCTGCTCTCCAACGCGGTGATCAACTCCCTTCCCTCCCCGGAGAGGCTGCTCGAGGTGCGCGGCACGAAGAAGGGCTCCGGGGAAGAGGTGGTCTTCAAGGCGGGCCCGGACTCCCCCTTGGCGGCCCTGGTCTTCAGCACCATCTCCGACCCCTACGTGGGTAAGCTCACCTACTTCAGGGTCTTCTCAGGTTCCGTGAGCTCCGATTCCTCGGTGTACAATCCAGTGCGCGACAGGGAAGAGCGGGTGGGACAGGTGTTCTTTATCTGCGGCAAGAACCAGATCCCCGCCCGCGAGGTGACGGCGGGGGACATCGGAGGGGTGGCGAAGCTCTCCGAGACCTCCACGGGCGACACCCTCTGCCAGAAGGAAAACCCCATCATCCTCCCGCCCATCGAATTCCCGGAGCCCATCATGTCCCTGGCGGTGGAGCCCAAGACCAAGGGAGACGAGGACAAGCTCTCCACGGCCCTGGCCCGCCTGGCGGACGAGGACCCCACCTTCAGCGTACGCCGCGACACGGAGGTCAAGCAGACCATCATCTCGGGCATGGGGGAGACCCACCTGGACATCACGATGGAGCGCATGTCCCGCAAGTTCGGGGTCAACGTGAACACCGAACTCCCCCGGGTGCCCTACAAGGAGACCATCCGCAAGAGCGCCAGGGCGGAGGGCAAGCACAAGAAGCAGACGGGCGGCCACGGCCAGTTCGGCATCGCCTGGGTGGAGGTGGAGCCGCTGGAGAGGGGCGGCGGCTTCGAGTTCGTGGACAAGATCGTGGGCGGCGTCATCCCCAAGCAGTTCATCCCCTCGGTGGAAAAGGGCATCCGTAAGGCCATGGAGGAGGGACACCTGGCGGGATATCCCATGGTGGACCTGCGGGCCACCGTCTATGACGGAAAATACCACCCCGTGGACTCCTCGGACATCTCCTTCCAGATCGCCGGGTCCCTCGCCCTGCGCAACGCCGTTTCCGACGCCGACCCCTACCTCCTTGAGCCCATCATGAACGTGGAGATACTGGTCCCCGAGGCGTATATGGGGGACATCATGGGGGACCTCAACGCCAAGCGCGGCCGCATCCTGGGCATGGAAGCCGAGGGAGGGCTGCAGCTTGTGCGCGCCCAGGTGCCCATGGCCGAGATGCTCAGGTATTCCATCGACCTGCGCTCCATCACCGGCGGGCGCGGCACCTTCCGCATGTCCCTCTCCCACTACGAGGAGGTCCCCTCGCACATCGCCGCCAAGATCATCGAGGCGGCCAAAGAGGAGAAAAAGGACTGAGAGCCGCCTCCTCCACCCGACGCCGACCTTGCCGAAGGCCCGCCAGAAACGGCCGGACGCAAAGGAAGGCGGCCCGCTCTTCAGGGGAGGTCGAGGCAGGCTTTGCAGCATCGCGCCGGAAGGGGAGCTGCGGGTGTAGCGACGCCGGGCCGGGAAAGGAGGGCGGCTTCCGGCGGTTCGTGGACGCACCCCTCTCTCTTATCGACCAGGATTTTCCATCCCCGAGGAGCTCGGACCGCCGGGCTTACCCCCCTCGCCCAGCACCGCTTCCAGCCCGCGCCGCAGCCTCGCGTAGTTGTCCTCCACGCTCTCGGGCATCACCTTGCACTCCCCCAGCACGGGCATGAAGTTGGTGTCCCCCTCCCAGCGCGGCACCACGTGGAGGTGCAGGTGCTCGTCGAAACCGGCCCCCGCCACCTTGCCCAGGTTCATCCCCAGGTTGAAGCCCTGGGGCTGCATCTCCCGGCGGATGGCGCGGATGGCCAGGGCGGCCAGGCGCATGATCTCCCCCGCCTCCTTCTCCTGCAGCTCCTCCAGCTTGCCCACGTGACGGTAGGGGGCCACCATGACGTGTCCCGTGTTGTAGGGATAGAGGTTCATGATGATGAAGCACGTCTCCCCGCGGTGGAGGATGAGGGACGCCGCATCGTCTCCGGCCCGCGGCTTGGAACAAAAGATGCAGGCCTCGTCCCTGCGGTTCTCTATGTCCCTCAGGTAGGCCATCCTCCAGGGGCGCCACATCCTCTCCATGCGCCCTCCCGCTACGTGCAGGACCCGGTCACGGCGCGCGTCATTCCCATGCCGCTTCCTTTTTCCTCTCCCGAGCCATGGCCGCGAGCCTGGCCACCGCCTCGTGCAGCGGCACGCCCCGCACGTCCCTTCCGGAACGGTCGCGCACCGCGACCGTTCCCGCCTCCGCCTCCCGGTCCCCGACCACCAGAGTGAAGGGCACCTTCTGCATCTGGGCGCGGCGGATCTTCATGTTCACCGTCTGGCGGTCGTCGTCCACCTCCGGCCGCAGGCCCTCCGCGCAGAGGCGTTGCTCGACCTCTCGCGCGTAGGGAAGGTGCCGGTCGGCCACCGGGACGATGACCGCCTGCACCGGCGCCAGCCAGAGGGGGAACTCCCCAGCGTAATGCTCCAGGAGCACGCCGTAGAACCTCTCGATGCCCGCCAGGACCACGCGGTGGATCATCACCGGGCGGTGAGGACGGTTGTCCGGCCCCGTGTAGGTGAGGTCGAAGCGCTCGGGGAGGTTGAAGTCGGCCTGCACCGTGGGCCCCTGCCACGAGCGGCCGATGGCGTCCTTGAGCTTCACGTCTATCTTGGGGCCGTAGAAGACCCCCTCTCCGGGATCGATGGAATAGGCCATCCCCATGTCCTCGAGGGCGTCCCGCAGGGCTCCGGTGGCCCTCTCCCACAGCTCGTCGCTCCCCACCGCCTTCTCGGGACGGGTGCTCAGGAAGACGTCGAATTCCTCGAACCCAAAGGTGCGCAGGGAAAAGAAGGCGAACTCCAGACACTCCCTCACCTGCTCCTCGAGTTGGTCCTCGGCGCAGATGATATGCGCGTCGTCCTGGGTGAATCCCCGTACGCGCATCAGCCCGTGCAACACCCCGGACCTCTCGTAGCGGTACACCGTGCCCAACTCGAAATACTTCAGCGGCAGGTCGCGGTAGCTGCGCGGCCTGGTCTTGTAGATGAGGAGATGGCCCGGACAGTTCATGGGCTTGACCACGTATTCCATGCCCTCCTTCTCGAAGAAGTACATGTTCTCGCGGTAATAATCCATGTGACCGGAGGTATGCCAGAGCTGTCCTCGGAAGAGGTGGGGGGTGATGACCATGCGGTAGCCGCGCCTGCGGTGTTCCTCCTTGAGGAAATCCTCGATGACCCCGCGCAGCACCGCGCCGCGGGGATGATAGAAGACCACCCCCGGACCCGCCTCCTCGTGGAAGCTGAAGAGGTCCAGCTCCCGTCCCAGCCTGCGGTGGTCCCGCCTCTCCGCTTCCTCCCGGAAAAGGAGGTAGCTCTCCAGCTCATCCCGCCGGTCGAAGGCGGTTCCGTAGATGCGCTGCAGCATGGGACGTTTCTCGTCTCCCCTCCAGTAGGCCCCGGCCAAGCTGAGCAGCCGGAAATAGCGCAGCCTGCCGGTGGAGGGCAGGTGGGGACCGCGGCAGAGGTCCACGAAATCCCCCTGGCGGTACAGGGAGACCTCCGCGTCCTCCATCTCCTCCAGCATCTCCACCTTGTAGGGCTGGTCGAGCTCCCGGAAGAGCTCCAGCGCCGCCCCCCTCTCCATGACCTCTCTGCGCAGGGGCATGTCGGCGTCCACGATCGCCTGCATGCGCTCCTCGATGCGCGGCAGGTCCTCGGGGGAGAGCGTCTGCATGAGGTCGAAGTCGTAGTAGAAGCCGTCCGCCACCGCGGGCCCTATGGCCAGCTTCGCTCCCGGAAAGAGCTCCAGCACCGCCTGGGCCATGACGTGGGAGGCGGTATGCCGGTAGACCTCCTCCGCCCCCTCGTCACCCCAGTAGACCGGCTCCAGCTCGTCTCCCTCCGCGAGGGATATGGTAAGGTCTGCCAGGTCACCGTTTATGCGGGCCGCCACCGCCTCGCCCGCTTTCTCCGGCGACGCCTCGCGCAGCACCGATTCCGCGGTCGCTCCCTCGGGGACCTCCAGCTCGCCGGCTCCCGCCAGCCTAATCCTCACCCGCTCCCTCCTCGGTCTTCAACCTCAGCTCCAGCTCCACGTCGTCCAGATGTACGGTGGACCTCTCTCCCATCAGGCCCGGCGACACCAGCAACTCTCTTCCCCTGGGACGCATATCGTCCGCCAGCAGAGCGAGCATCTTCATGGCGTGGGTGACGCCGTCCCTTCCCCTCGCCTGCAAGCGCGGTCTCTGGCCTCGCTCCAGGGCCGCCTCCAACTCGCGCATCAGCGAGCCTCCATCCGTCCCCAGAGCCACCACGAAGGGCGGGAGTTCCCTCTCCGCGCTCTCCTCCCGCTTTGCCTCGACCCGCCGTCGCTCGAGCTCCCGCGCCTCCTCTCCGCTGACCATGAGCGAGGCGGGATCCTCGAAGACGAAACCGCACCGCAGGCAGAACTGCGCGTCGAGTGGGCTCAGATCGCCGCAGCTCGGACAGCGCAGCCTCGCGTCCCTGTTCTCCTCCTTGAGCCGGCGCGCCGCCTCCTCCATCTCCGTCGAACGGAGCCCGGCCTTGAACCTCGCGAAGCACAGGGAACAGAACTCGGCGTCGTCGGCGTTCTCGGCCTGGCACTCCGGACACCTCATCGCCGCCACCTCCATCGGTCTTTTTTTGCCCGGCCCATAGCGGATCAGCCCGGTGGTCCGGGACCTCCACGACGATACGCCGGGGCTGATCCGCCCCGGCGCCCGAAGGTCATCCATTCACCGGGACCTACAGTACGTCCCGCATCCAGCCAGCCTCAGCAGATATATGATGGTGGGCGCGGAGGGGATTGAACCCACGACCTCTTCCGCGTCAAGGAAGCGCTCTCCCACTGAGCTACGCGCCCACGTCGCTAATATTTTGGTTGATTTCAACGGGTTTGGCAACCGAATCGTCGCCGGTTTCGTGGCCGGCGGGCCGCTTCAGCCCCGGTTTGATGGCCCCGCCTCGCGTATGGCCGCGGGGGCGACGCCCCCGGAGGTTTTACCATCCCGCGGACGCTGCCGAGACATAAGCATGGCCAGAAGGGATACGGACGACCTCTACGCGCAACTGCGCCGCAACCGCATGCGTCTCGCGGAGGCGGTGACACTGCATTCCCTGCTCGCCATGGGGCTCTCAGCGCTCACCCTTCATTTCGCCCTGCAGGCCGCCGCGGTCGGTCCCGGCTTCTGGTTCTGGCTCGTCCTGCTCTGGCTCCTTTTCCTCCTCTATGCCCTGCTGCGCTATGCCCTCGGCGGCCGCTGGATCTTCCGCAGCCTCGTCGTCCTCTCCCCGTGGCAGACCGATGTCCGTCTCACGAACGCCCTCGACGCGGCCGCACTCGCATCCGGGATGCGGTCACGGATACGGCTGTTCTGCATACCTAATCCCGATATAAACTCCTTCTGCCTCTCCCTGCCCGACGGCACCTTCGCCCTCTTCGCCACCAGCGGCATCGCGGAGAAGCTGCCGGAGAGGGAGCGCGTGGCCATCATGGCCCACGAGACGGCGCACATGATGGCCGGGGACGCATCCCTCTACACCGTGATGCTGCGCCTCACGGGACGCAGGGCGCTGCGCAGGACGGTCAGCGGCGCGGACATGAGGAGGGACCGCCCCCTCCGCGTCACCGGCAGCATCTCCTCCGCGCTGGTGTTTTTTCTTGTGGCGTTGCTCTTCTTCGATTTCTCCAGGAACCTGAGCGCCATGGACGAGACCTTCCGGAAGATATCCACGGCCAGCCAGGTGCGATTCGCGGCGGTCCTCATCCTGCTCTGCCTGCTCTTCGCGGTCTCCCTGCCCCCGGTGATGCACAAACTGCTGCAGCTGCTGCTGGACCGCCGCCGCGAATACGCCGCCGATCTCCAGGCCGCCTACCTCTCCCGCGACCCGGAGGCGGTATACCTCGCGCTCAAGCACGCCGCCGAGGACGTGCGCGACGTGATGCTCCTGCCCGCCTGCTTCGACGCCCTCCTCTTCCATCCCGTGGTGGACTACACCTCCTACAACCCCTTCGGCACCCAGCCCACCATGGCGGACCGCATGCGGAGACTGAGGGATTCCTTCCCCCGGGTGTTTTTCGAGGAGAGCCCCTGAAAACGGAGGGTCCCCGCGCCGGGGACCCCGAGATCCTGGAGGCGGCGACCGGATTTGAACCGGTGATCAAGGTTTTGCAGACCTTTGCCTTACCACTTGGCCACGCCGCCGTGATGATGGTGCGTTGCGCTCCATCGCCAAAAAGGTAGGCGTTCTGCGCCTACCTCTATGCCTGGAGCGGAAGACGGGATTCGAACCCGCGACCCTCACCTTGGCAAGGTGATGCTCTACCAACTGAGCCACTTCCGCACGCCTTACACATGAGGATTTTACCATCCGCCGCGCCGGCGCTCAAGATACGTCCTATCTCCCGGCTTCCTTCTGCAGGACCTTGCTCACGATGATCAGCCTGCTCGCCCTGTCCTTGAGGGCCCGCTTGAAGTCGATTACCATCTTCTCGAATTCGGGGTCCGGCCGGTAGGCATAGATGGTCTCCGCTCCGTCGCCGGCCCTGAACTCGTGCGCCAGGACGCCCTTCTCCGCCAGCCTCTCCAGGTAAGGCTCGATATCCGAACCCAGCCTCCCAATGCTCATGGCGATGCTCGAGGGCGAGCCCACGGTATAGGGGTTCTCATGGAAGAAGAGGATGAGGTCCCAGGTGATGAAGGAATCCACGTACTCCTCCACGAACAGGGCTACCTGCTGGTCGAGGTTCTCGAAATCAAGCATGTCCCTCTTGTCCTTCTTCCACCCCGTCTCGCCAAGCCCCCTACTTGAAGAACTCCTCGGCTTTCTTGAGCCGTCTGGTCACGTAGGGATTGCCGCTCAGAATGCCCTCGCGCCCCTCGAATGCCGCCTCCACCTTCACCCCTTCCGGGGTTATGGACATGCGCCTGATGCGCTTGTCGTGATCGGAGGCGCGGTGCTTGAGCACGAAAAGGGCTCGGTCGATGCTCGAGCTTATCTCCACGTAGCGCAGCTGGATTATGGTATCCACGATATAGGAAAGCCCCGCCTCCGCCACGGACATGTTTCCGGTTATGAAGGCGTCCTCCTGGGTCACCACCGCGGTAATCTCGTAGCGCAGCAGGCCGTTGAGAAAGGTGTACATGATCTCGCGCAGCTGCACCGGGTCCTGGGTGATGCGCTCCAGTTGGGTCATGGAGTCAACGAAAACCCGTCGCGCCGATACCTCCTCGATGGTGCGGTCGAAGATGCCTCCCGGCTGCTGGATCTCGCGCAGGAAGACCGCGGGGGTGGTGAAGATGGTGCGCAGCATACCTTCATGCTCTAGCTCGCGCAGGTCGAAACCGATGGACAGCGCGTCCCTGTAAAGCTGGCGCGGGAATTCCTCGAAGGTTATGATCAGGCCCGGCTCTCCGTATTCCTTCGCCCCGCGGGAGATGAACTCCATGCCGATGCAGCTCTTGCCCGTCCCGGGCGCGCCCTTGACCACCGCTACGGAGTTGAAGAGCAGCCCGCCGCCGAGCATCTCGTCAAGCCCGGCTATCCCCGTCGGCACTCTATGGTTGTCCGCCGTTCCTCTTCCGGTTGCGCCCAAAATGGAGCCTGCCTCCTTCCCGACGCCCAAGGCCTCAGGGTTATTTTACACCATCGCGTCCCTCGTTACACGGCGACGCCCGGCGCCTGCGGAGACCTCCCCCCTCGACACCGGCGCCCAATGCGTCGGGGCGGCGTCTCCGCCGCCCCGACCGGTTGAAGGACGAGATGCGATGAGGCTCTCAGTGCAGAAAGCAACGATGGCAGAAAGAGTCGTCTATGTCCTTGCGCATCTTACCGCAGTAGGCCTTGAACCCCTTGAGCTCCAGGGTCTCCCCGTCTCTTATCTCGCGCAGGACGTGCAGTTCGTCACACCAGAAGAAATCGTCCAGTCTTATCCCCTTGTCCTTCATCTTCATCACCCCGTTACTTTTGTTAAACAATAATATTAAAATTTAACATATTCAACATTAATATAATTCAAAATCAATATTTGTCAAGCCCTATTTCCACGGGCCCGTTCCCGGCGGCGGCGAGAAGAAGGCGGCGGCGGAGGATTCTTGGGCAGCGGAACGGCGGCATGGCCCGCTTCCTTGTGGGAGGAATAAGCATGGCATAGAATAAACCTCGTCCAAGGCCAAGAAGAGACAAGGAGGCAGCATGGCCAAAGACCTCGACAGGATCTTCAAGCCCCGCTCCATCGCCATGGTGGGCGCCTCTAACGTGCCTTCCAAGTGGGGCTCCTTTCTCCTGGTGCACATGCTGGCCGGCGGATTTCCGCGCGAGAAGGTATATCCCGTGAACCCCAGGGAGAATACCATCCATGGCCTTCCCGCCTATCCGGACCTCGCGTCGCTGCCGGAGACGCCGGATCTGGCCGTCGTCACCACGCCCGCCCACACCGTGCCCGGCATCCTCGAGGATTGCGCGGCCAGCGGCGTCACCCACGTGGTGGTGATCTCCTCCAACTTCTCCGAAGTGGGCGAGGAGGGAACGCGCCTGGAGCGAAAGCTGGTGGAGACGGCGCGGCGCCACGACCTCACCGTGGTGGGCCCCAACACCATGGGGATCGTCAACGCCGGACATTCCCTCTTCGCGGTGGGCGCGCCGGTACAGCTGCGCCCGGGGCGCATATCCTTCGTCTCCCAGAGCGGCAACGTGGGCGCAAACATGCTGGGTTGGACCATGAACCAGGGCATCGGGTTCGGAAAGTTCGTGGGCAGCGGCAACGAGGCCCTGCTCAGCGCGGCCGACTATATAGAATATTTCGGAGAGGACGAGGAGACGGAGATCATCCTCGCCTATCTGGAAGGCGTGGACGACGGGCGCGCCTTCATGCAGACGGTGTCCCGCACCTCGCTGCGGAAACCGGTGATCGTGCTCAAGTCCGGACGCACCGAGGAGGGAAGCCGCGCCGCCATGTCCCACACCGGATCGCTGGCGGGCTCCGACGCCATCTACGACGCCGCCTTCCGGCAGAGCGGTGCCATCAGGTCCGAGACCTCCCAGGACATGCTCGACCTCGCCAAGTCCTTCGAGAGGCTCCCCCTGCCCCCGGGGGACCGCCTGGGCATCATCACCCTGGGAGGGGGATGGGGAGTGCTGGCCACCGACGCCACTGCCATGGCCGGCCTCAGGCTGGCGCGCCTCGACGACGAGGTGACCAGGGTATGCGACGAGCTCCTTCCCCCTTTCTGGAGCCACGGCAACCCCGTTGACCTGGTGGGCAACATCTACATGGAGACCCACTTGGCCATCCTCGAGGCCATGGTGAAGTCGCCGGAGATCGACGCCGTGGTGCTGCTGGGATCGCTGGGCACGGGGACCATGATCGGGCTCACCGTGCTGGTCTCCCAGAGCCTGGTCATGGAGATGAGCGACGAGACCCTCAAGGGCTTCTTCACCGAACTCAAGGGACGCAACCTCCGCCTGCTCTCCCGGGCCCGGGAGCTCATGGACGAGCACCGGAAACCCATCGTCTTCGTGGAGATGCAGTTCATCGGGGATGAGCACCTGCGCGATCTCGAGGCCGGCAGCACGGTCATCTTCACCGCTCCCGAGAAGGCCGCCTGGATCCTCTCCAGGATGCTGCGCTATCGCCGCTGGCTGGAGAGCAAGGGAGCGGTGTGAACGCCAGACGAAAGCGGTCGTCGCCGGACTGCCGAGACTACGGATAGCCACCAATACCCGCAACAGGGAGCGAGCGCCTGAGGAAGGAGGGCGGGCACCGCCGGACGTGCCCGCGTCCGGGGCGCGCCGTCAACGGGGGACCGCCGAACCGGCTGCCGCCAGGCGAAGAACCGAAAAAAGGGCGGCGCTTTGCGGCGTCCGCCCTATGTCGTTCCTTCGGCCGCTCCCGGAGGGAAGAAGTCCGTGGTGAACGCCCCGACCGTCCTCCCCTCCTCCGCCGCGGCGGTCAACCGCCGGGAGAGGCGCGTCTAGATGCTCTCCACGAAACGCGGCTTGAGGCGGGTGCGGTTCCAGACGGTGTAGATCCCCTCGTCGGGGCAGTTCGGAAGGGGCTCGTTCTCGTCCTTGTGCTCGTACTCGTAGCCGCACTTGTCGCAATAGTACTTGCCCGCCGGGGCCTTGTCTCCGGTGGTCAATACCGTATCCGTCATCTGCTTCACCTCCGGGTTTCGACTTGACGGAAGGGGTACTCCATTCCATCCAGGCTCACACCAGTCTTCATTTTGTTGTCTGGACCGTCAATAGTCAACCCCGTCGGGCTCACTGTGATCTAAATTTCAAAAGTAGACAGTTTAAGCTTTAAAACTGGGCACTAAGATATTCCAGCAGGTGATTCACTTTTCTATAGGCCACCCTCCTTCTCTCGGCCGGGTTAAATTAAAAACCCGGTGTAACGAACAGGATGAGAGGAGAAGACATGGAACAGATCCATAGG